>NZ_JANSJJ010000057.1:0-1117 GCF_047502715.1 Synechococcus sp. H55.10 | reverse complement strand
GTCGTCTGGCTGCCACGCGAGCGGGTGCTGTTCGCCGGCGACACGGTGGAGTTCGGCGCGACACCCTACTGCGGCGACGCCCACTTCACCGACTGGCCGGCCACACTTGCCGCCCTGCGCGCGCTCGATCCGGTAGCGATGGTGCCGGGGCGCGGCGCAGCGCTGACCACGCCAGAGGACTGCCGGCGCGCGATCGAGGGCACGGAGGCGTTCACCACGCGGCTCTACGCGCTCGTGCGTGCCTACGCGCAGCGCGGCGCCCCGCTGAAGGAGACCTACGACGCAGCGGTGGCTGCGCTCAAACCGGATTTCGGACACTGGGTGATCTTCGAGCACTGCATGCCGTTCAATGTCAGCCGTGCCTATGACGAGGCGCTCGGCATCGATCGCCCGCGCGTCTGGACAGCGGCGCGCGATCTCGAGATGTGGCGCGCTCTCGAGGGCGGCGGGACGGGCGGAGGCTGAGCCCGATGTCCGCGACCTGGACCAGCCCGCGCTTCCCGTTCCGCCGACCGCCCGAACTCGATCGCGGGCTCTCTCATCATCGGGTGGCGATCGTCGGCGCCGGCATGGTCGGGCTCACCGTGGCGCTCGATCTTGCGCGGCACGGCATCGCCACGGTGCTGCTCGACGAGGACGACACTGTCAGCATCGGCAGCCGCGCGATCTGTCTCGCCAAGCGTACGCTCGAAATCTATGACCGGCTCGGGCTTGGCGAACGGCTGCTCGACAAGGGCGTAACCTGGCAGGTCGGCAAGGTGTTCCACGGCGCGAGCCTCGCCTATGCCTTCGACCTGCTGCCCGAGACCGGGCACCGCATGCCGGCCTTCGTTAACCTTCAGCAGTACTATCTCGAGGCTTGGCTGGTGGAGGCATGTGCCGCCAGTGGCCTGGTCGATCTGCGCTGGCAGTCGCGCCTCAGCGCCCTCGACTGCGCTGGCGATCACGTCCGGCTGACGGTCGAGACGCCCGAGGGCACCTATGCGCTGACCGCCGAGTGGCTGCTCGCCTGCGACGGCGCGCGCAGCACGGTGCGGGCGGCCCTTGACCTGCCCTTCGTCGGTCATGTGTTCCGCGACCGCTTCCTGATCGCCGACGTGGTGCTCAAGGGCAAGGT
>NZ_JANSJJ010000056.1:0-1117 GCF_047502715.1 Synechococcus sp. H55.10 | reverse complement strand
GCCTTACACAGCTTCGTTGACGCTTCCGCTATGGTTGTCGGTGGTGTGAGATGGCAACCTGCGGATTCAATCTGGCGTTCCTGATGAACCCGGTCATCTTGATAGGAATTGATAGGAGAGGAGGTGAGCGAAATGCAGCGCACCAGATTTATCTGACCAGCCCAGAAGATGCACGTGTTGTATCAGGTTGGGAACAAATCCATATCGCGCAGCAGACGCTCACCTCAGAACAGCAGCGTCTTTTTAGGCCAAAGCGTGGGGAGAGGAGGAGCAATGCATATCTGATACCTGATCACCCCCGTTCATTACGTCCTGGCTCATAAACGGTTCCGCTGCGTTGCCCCGGCGATACTCTTCACCTCTTTCCGCTCGCTTTCTATCCTGCAAGAGCCCTCGCTGCTCAACAGGCTGCACTGTTCTGAGGCGAAGCACATCATGCTGTGCCCAAACAGTTCACACAGAACAGGAGCAGCAAATGCTACCACGCATTCGACAATTCATTCAGCGCAATCGAACGTTGTCTTCACTGATTTTGATCTTGATCATTAGCGCTATGCTGGCAACGGGTTGTGCACCCGTCGCAGCGCCAACAGGGGCAGAGAATACCGGCCGCCCGTTCACAATCGGCGCTATTCCAGATCAAGACCCAGAAAAGCTGCAACGGCTCTATGGCAAGCTTGCAGACTATCTCTCGGAAGAGCTAGGTGTGCCGGTCGTGTACAAACCGGTGACCGATTACACTGCATCGGTGACAGCATTCAGCGTCGGCGACCTCGACATGGTCTGGTTCGGCGGGCTGACCGGCGTACAGGCGCGCCTTCAGACGCCAGGCGCTGAGGCGATCGTCCAACGTGATATCGATGCAAACTTTCACAGCGTCTTCATTGCCAACGTAGCGAGTGGATTGACTCCCTTCAATGACATCAGCGGCCTGACACAACTCAAAGGCCATACATTCACCTTCGGCAGCGAATCTTCCACCTCTGGACGCCTTATGCCCCAGTATTTTCTGAGCCAGGCAGGTGTGAAACTGGAAGACTTCAAAGGCGAGCCGGGTTTCTCAGGCTCTCATGATGCCACAATCAAACTGGTAGAGGCGGGTGCCTATAAGGCCTGA
>NZ_JANSJJ010000055.1:0-1117 GCF_047502715.1 Synechococcus sp. H55.10 | reverse complement strand
GATGCAGCGCCGCCACCTTCTCGTCGAGCGCCTTGGGCAGCACATAGACCCTCCTCTGGTACTTGCCCGGGTTCGTCCAGAGCTCGATCTGCGCGAGCGTCTGGTTGGAGAATGAGGAGGACATCACGAAGGAGGGGTGGCCGGTGGCGTTGCCGAGGTTCACCAGCCGTCCTTCGGACAGCAGGATGATGCGCTTGCCGTCCGGGAACTCGATCTCGTCCACCTGCGGCTTCACGTTGTGCCACTTGAAGTTCCGCAGGGCGGCGACCTGGATCTCGGCATCGAAATGACCGATATTGCAGACGATCGCCCGGTCCTTCATCGCCCGCATGTGCTCGATCGTGATGACGTCGACATTGCCGGTGGCGGTGACGAAGATGTCGGCGCGCGGGGCGGCCTCCTCCATCGTCGTCACCTCGTAGCCCTCCATCGCCGCCTGGAGCGCGCAGATCGGGTCGACCTCGCTCACCATCACGCGGCAGCCGGCGCTGCGCAGGCTCGCCGCCGAGCCCTTGCCGACATCGCCGAACCCGCAGACCATCGCCACCTTGCCGGCCATCATCACGTCGGTGCCGCGGCGGATGCCGTCCACCAGGCTCTCGCGGCAGCCGTAGAGATTGTCGAACTTCGACTTGGTCACGCTGTCATTGACGTTGATGGCGGGAAACAGGAGCCGCCCCTCCTTCTCCATCTGGTAGAGCCGGTGCACGCCGGTGGTGGTCTCCTCGGAGACACCGCGGATCGCCCGGGCAAGCTCGGCGAACCAGCCGGGCCGGGCCTTGAGCGTGTCCTTGACCAGCGCGAACAGGACCTCCTCCTCCTCGTTGCCGGCCTGTTCCAGGAACGCCGTGTCGCCGCCCTCCGCGCGCACGCCGAGATGGACGAACAGCGTCATGTCGCCGCCGTCGTCGAGCAGCAGGTTGGGCACCCCGCCGTCGCCCCAGGTGAGCGTGCGGCGCACGTACTCCCAGTACTCGGCGAGCGTCTCGCCCTTCACGGCGAAGACCGGCGTGCCGGAGGCGGCGACCGCGGCCGCGGCATGGTCCTGGGTCGAGAAGATGTTGCAGGACGACCAGCGCACATCGGCGCCGAGCGCCTTCAGCGTCTCGATCAGCAC
>NZ_JANSJJ010000054.1:0-1117 GCF_047502715.1 Synechococcus sp. H55.10 | reverse complement strand
ATGCAGGCGGCGCCGGCCTTCGCCCCCGCCAATGGCCTCGATCGCATCGTCCTCGACTCGCCGCGCGCCCGCTTCGGGATCATCACCACCGGCAAGAGCTATCTCGACGTACTCCAGGCCCTCGAGTACCTGGGGCTGGACGCCGAAGCCTGCCGCGACATCGGCATCCGTCTCTACAAGGTGGGCATGACCTGGCCGCTCGAGCCCGAGGGCGTGCGCCGCTTCGTCAAAGGGCTCACGGACATCCTGGTGGTCGAGGAGAAGCGCAGCTTCATCGAGAGCCAGCTCAAGGAGTACCTCTACAATCTCGAGGGCCGGCCGACCGTGGTCGGCAAATACGACGAGCACGGCGAGTGGATCCTCCCCTCCACCGCCGAGCTCACCCCGGCGCGCATCGCCCGCATCATCGCCCGCCGGCTCAAGCCCTTTCACACCTCCGAGCGCATCGAAGGGGTGCTCGAGTTCCTCAAGGCCAAGGAACGCGAGCTCGCCCTGCCGCGCGCCAACTTCCCGCGCGTGCCCCACTACTGCGCCGGCTGCCCGCACAACACCTCGACTAAGGTCCCGGAGGGCAGCCGCGCGCTCGGCGGTATCGGCTGCCATTACATGGTCACCTGGATGGACCGGCGCACCGACACCTTCACCCACATGGGCGGGGAAGGGGTCACCTGGGCCGGACAGGCGCCCTTCACCAGCGAGAAGCACGTCTTCCAGAATCTCGGCGATGGAACCTACTTCCATTCCGGGTCGCTGGCCATCCGCCAGGCGATCGCCGCCGGGGTCAACATCACCTACAAGATCCTCTACAACGACGCGGTGGCGATGACCGGTGGCCAGCCAGTGGATGGGGTGCTCACCGTCCCCGACATCGCCCGCCAGATGCGCGCCGAGGGCGTCAAGACGATCGTCGTCGTCTCCGACGAGATCGAGAAGTGGAACGCCCATCCCGAGTGGTTTCCCGACGGCACCGAGTTCTTCCACCGCGACTGCCTCGATGAGGTGCAGCGGCGGCTGCGCGAGACGCCGGGGGTGTCGATCCTGATCTACGACCAGACCTGCGCCACCGAGAAGCGTCGCCGCCGCAAGCGCGGCAAGCTGCCCGACCCCAAGCAACGGG
>NZ_JANSJJ010000053.1:0-1058 GCF_047502715.1 Synechococcus sp. H55.10 | reverse complement strand
AGATGTGTTTTAGAGACAGGCTAGAAATTGGAAACAAGATGTAATCGCTGCTAATCCCTCCCTCTGCTTTTGATGTTCCCCCTTCGGGGGGATCCCTAGAAATTGGAAACAGGAAGTCGCCGGCCAAGCAGAGGAAGTCATTAAGCAGTTCCCCCTTCGGGGGGATCCCTAGAAATTGGAAACGCGATTGCCTGTGCCTTCAAGCTGAAGTGGCAGTCTGCCGTTCCCCCTTCGGGGGGATCCCTAGAAATTGGAAACACTCCGTCTCCACCCCTGGGGCGTGTGCCCGCTACCTGAGTTCCCCCTTCGGGGGGATCCCTAGAAATTGGAAACTCCTCGAAACGCTCTGGAGCTGCCCTATCAGAGAACGGCATTGTTCCCCCTTCGGGGGGATCCCTAGAAATTGGAAACCCATCCAATAGGCTGACGTTAAGGTTCCAGACTTCTGGGCTGTTCCCCCTTCGGGGGGATCCCTAGAAATTGGAAACGCTGACTTGTACCCACGGCCTAGAATCCCGTTTGGATGGTTCCCCCTTCGGGGGGATCCCTAGAAATTGGAAACGCTCGTTGCGTGGGCTGTGGTGTATGCGCAAAAAGGGAAAGTTCCCCCTTCGGGGGGATCCCTAGAAATTGGAAACGGCATCCAGGATAGCCATGTTCATTTCGTCCATATGAGGTGTTCCCCCTTCGGGGGGATCCCTAGAAATTGGAAACAATGAGTTCCTTCGTGCAATCGAGAATTTTCCCTAGGGTTCCCCCTTCGGGGGGATCCCTAGAAATTGGAAACTATTCCTCCCGCCTTCCGTCGGTGCTTTCGGCGAAGTATTCGTAGTTCCCCCTTCGGGGGGATCCCTAGAAATTGGAAACATGCCTGAGCACGTTGCCTCTAAATCCAGAATCCATGCAAAGTTCCCCCTTCGGGGGGATCCCTAGAAATTGGAAACACAGAGCTGGCCCAGCTGCGGGAAGAGCTCCCGCAAAGGTTCCCCCTTCGGGGGGATCCCTAGAAATTGTAAACAAACCAATTGCAATAAAGCTGCCGCTGCTCAGCAGTAGAC
>NZ_JANSJJ010000052.1:0-11281 GCF_047502715.1 Synechococcus sp. H55.10 | reverse complement strand
AAGGTGTCCGTCCGACTTGCATGTGTTAAGCATACCGCCAGCGTTCATCCTGAGCCAGGATCAAACTCTCCGTCTTACTCCAAGAGTTTGTCTCAAAGCTTGCTTGACAGGGTTGAATGCTTGTCAGAACAGCGCCCCCGCGGCCCCTCGGCCGTCAGAAGCTTTCTGTCCCCGGATGGTTGACTGCTGTTGCTACTTGTCAAGGTTCTGGGGCGCCGTGGCTGGTGGCCTCATTGGCGCTTTACTACCCTACCCCCACCCAAACCCAAATGTCAATACCCACCCACCACCAAAATCACCCCCCGACGGCTACCCTGTGGAGAAAATAGCGGCTAAAACTGTTTGTGTATTGACATTCTTAGGCTTGTACTATTAGCATGGCCTCAAAGGCCGGGCTTTGTGGAGGATGCGATGCTGACTTTGCGTAAGGGGGAAGAGAGGGGTCGCGTTCGGCTCAGTTGGCTGGATACCTATCACTCCTTTTCCTTTGGAGAGTACCATGATCCTCGCTACACGGGCTTCCGCACCTTGCGAGTAATTAACGATGACCGGATTGGCCCCTCCGCTGGCTTCCCGACCCATGGGCATCGAGACATGGAAATCATTACGTATGTTTTGGAAGGGATCCTCGAGCACAGGGATAGCCTGGGCACGAGATCCGTGATCCGTCCTGGCGAAATTCAGCGAATGACGGCAGGCACAGGGATCCAGCACAGCGAGTACAACCCCTCATCGGAGGCGGAGGTGCATCTGCTGCAAATCTGGATTTTGCCGGAGCAGGAGGGCTTGGAGCCCAGTTATGAACAAAAAGCGACGGGTTTGGCAGAGCATCCCAATGAGTTTTGTTTGATTGCCTCTCGGGATGGGCGCCAGGGATCCGTGGTTGTGCATCAGGACGTGAATCTCTATGCGGCGTTGATTGAGCCAGGACACGCCATCAGCCAACGCTTGGATGAGAAGCGCTACGCATGGCTGCAGGTAGCTCGGGGCAATGCGACTCTGAACGGGCTGCCCTTGCAAGAAGGAGATGGCGTAGCTATTGCTCAGGAAGGGGGGATTCATCTTTTTAGCAAAGATGGTGCTGAAGTATTGCTGTTTGATTTGGCTTGAGATTGCCTTTTCGTCCTATCTTGACTACCTTCATCGCTAGAATTTTCCAAAGATTCCGTCTGCAATGTTGCAATCATCTTAATCATCTTAATGTGGTTGTTACGAGGTAAAGTTGTTCAGAAAAATGATTCAAGTCATGCCCATCTACTCTTAAACACAATGAGTTGCGGCACAAAGTCGAGAAAATCTCATAAAACTGCTTTAAATTAGCCAGGACGCATTCTATGGCGGCACTCTGGCAAATCAAGATTTCACGGTTTATTTACTTTGACTTGAGCACGCAAATTGTCCATATTGTTCGGTCATCATTACTTCCAGACGGATTAGCTGCTAAGTTGACCTTGGCTTTATCATATTAGAAAACACTATCTCGTTTTTATTTCCTAAAATAAAAACAAACTTAGAGATGAAGGCAGATCCATAGCTTGTCAGTTGGTCATTTCTCTTGATAATCAAAACATCCCATTTCTCTTTAAAGCAGCAATCACTATCCATCACCTGTATACGAGCTAAGATTCTTTCGTCGTTTGGCAGATCGGAGATAGCGAAGCCAGACTCGACGTAAAGTTGTAACCTTGGCAAGTCTAGCAAATCTGCCACAATTACCGGAGGACAGCTTTGGCTGACAAGAACTTTTAGCTGCTCTTGAAACTGATGTAGATCCTGAACTTGCTCATAGATGGCCAGCCTCGTATCTATAAGATCGCTGTGAGAAGTGCTCATAAAAAAGCGAATCTCAGATTTCCCCTTGTAAAAATCTGGCAATTCCCCCTTAAATACCCAGTCCATTAGGTTAGCTACTCTGTACTTAGGATGCCATTCTGAAAAAAACTTTTCGTGGGCTCGCTTAGCCATCTCTATAGCCAGCTCGTGGTTCTCCAGGTAAAACTTGATCTTCTCTATCAGCTCTGAGAGAGAGCTGTAAACATCACAATACAGGCCAGGAACCAAATACTCATCAAAACCAGAAGCAAATGAAAGGCGATCTGTGAGCAAAAAACCTCCTGCAGAAATAATCTCAAAATTCCTAAAGTTAATGTCGCCATTTAAGCTACAATTTAAGGAGATTAAAGAGTGAGCAAAAAGATGGGCTGCTTCCTCTCTAGACCCTTGTTTGACAACCAAGGGTAATTCAAGCTGCTTTAGAGCACCGACTAGGAAACAGCGTCTTGGATGAATCGGGCTCAGATGACCTAGGAAAGCAACCTTTTTCTCTTTATTTTCTATCCATTCATGAGCAATGGTACGCATAGATATGAGAGGTAGCCATGCTACATTCTTGAAACCTGTTGCAGCAAACCAGTGCAAGTGATGGCGATTATGAGGGGTCACCACATAATCAAAATCTTCTTGTCTGCAATAGCTTAAAAAATTTGAGAGATAATGCTCCGTAAGCTGAATACTACTTCCAAGTGGTCTCCCGTGATGGGTATCTCCAGCCAACAAAACAGTTGGACAGCCGAATTTCTTAGTGCCTAAAACTCTCGAGCTAAAGACGGATGACCAGACAATAACCAAATCAAAATCTTTATCTTTAATACGATTTGATTCCTGCGCAAACTCGTAAATATCATAGTCTCCTAAGGGGGACTCAACTAAGTCTTCGGAGGTAGTAATATAGCTAAAGCCAAGGCCTTTTGCAATTCCTTCTGGGCACAAAGTTACTTGTCGGCTAGAGAAAATGGGAGGTGGGATATAATTCGGCCGTATTGGCCAACTGAGGAGAACGCGAGGCTCTAAAGTTTCAGCTTTTAGGTCGCCCATAACTTATCCTCCGCTTATGGCTCTCGTAGTTGTAGGCAGTAATCCAGTCACAGCACCGCCGTATTATAACACACGTAGGCAGGGACTGGCTAAGTGCTTGGAGCAGTGCTGCCAGTAGGGGTAGGACTCGGTGTTTGAATGCCCGCTGGACACTGCCAAGCTGAAAGACAAGCTAGAACGGTTGTGGCTGCCTCTGCTGAACCTCAAAAAAGACAGCCTACGGGTGTACTCTTTGGATGCTACCGTCAAACAATGAATAAAGGTCTTCGGAGGGTCTCTCCCCTACGAGCCGCTGGACTACCTGATTTTCTGGGGTTCCCTGGCTGGCCGAAAATGTAAAGCTTTGTGC
The DNA here is from genome assembly GCF_047502715.1 of Synechococcus sp. H55.10. Classification (NCBI taxonomy): domain Bacteria; kingdom Bacillati; phylum Cyanobacteriota; class Cyanophyceae; order Synechococcales; family Synechococcaceae; genus Synechococcus; species Synechococcus sp. H55.10. Next base: position 8,058 of record NZ_JANSJJ010000052.1, on the reverse strand, counting down.
GCAATCCCTTGGAGTGAGCCATCACCAGCCTAGCCTTGCCGGATCTAGATTTTAGGAGAAAATCGGGGGTCTTTTCCCGAATTGACAAGAAGATTCAAAATAGTACCTCTAGCAAGAAAAATGCCCTTGTTTGCACTTATAGCAAGGAGATGGGAACAATACGAATTAGCAATTTTAGGTCTTAACTGCGATCGAAAGTCAACCTCTACTTTGCTAACTAACTATGCTTATGAATCTGGCCGCAAAGCGGGATGAAGTCTTATATAAAATGGTGTGATCTATAATCCAGTTGTTTGTCAAGTTATTTCCTTGCCGGAGCAGAGAGGAGATGAAAAACTGATAGTAGTTTGATCATCGGTAGTTTAGGAGTCTATATTTTCGAATTGGTTGACTTAGTACTGCTACTGTCCTGGTCAACCAGCGAAGATCTGCGAAAGTCTCTCCTAGAGTAGATATTCTATCTTAACAACGATAATATATCCAAGTATCGAACCTTTGACTACAAAGATCTAGAAAACTTTTGTCACCACTTGGGTAGCTTACCCTAGTTGCGAGTGACTATACCTTATGGATAGAAATTCGCTCTTTTTTTGAATGTTTTGCTAACTCAATTGAGAGAGCACTTGCTGCCAAAGGTGGGCGAGCTGGGATCCTTTGCCTTTGGCGTACAGCAGGCGGGATCCCTCTTCCTGGGAATGGAGTTCTAGGCGCAGCCAGAGATAGGTTGCTGGCAAGTAGGGCAGGTACTGAGGCCACTCGATGGCGGTGATCCCAACTTGGCTCCAAAGTTCTTCCAGCCCCAGATCGTCGAGAGTTGAGGACTCGGCTCCGCCAGGGGCAGACTCTAGACGGTAGAGATCGCAATGAAAGAGAGGGATCTGTCCGGTGTGGTATTCCTGGAGCAGCACGAAGGTGGGGCTGTCGATGGGTTCAGGGATCCCCAAGCCCTGGCCTAGGCCCTGTACAAAGGTGGTTTTGCCGCTGCCCAGGTTCCCTTCTAGAAGGATCACTAGGCCGGGAGGGGGGTTTATCCTGCTCCTGCCCTGGGGGTTGTGTTGCTGGCCTGAAGAGTCAAGGAGGCGAACGGCAGCCTGGGCTACCAGGGCCGCCAGCGATTGGGTGGCAGCGGCAGAGGGCAACACCAGAGGAGAAGCTTGTTGCCAAAGCTCTTCATCTCGTGCGCTCGCCATGGCTTACGGCTCCTTCGAGGGGTGCTCAGGGGTGGGGATCCCTGTCGAGAGATCAGGTGAGGGCCTCACTGGGCTTAGGTGAGCAGAAGCACGTCTTTGGGCGGTCAGCATCACGGCCAAGCCAGCTCCGATGAGCAACAGGCTCACTCCCTGGGCCACTCGCAAGGATCCCAGCATGAGGCTGTCGGTGCGCAGCCCCTCGATCCAGAAGCGTCCAAGGCTATACCCCAGCAGGTAGAGACCCAGGAGGCTACCAGGCGGAGGCTGACGCCGATAGCTCAAAAAGAGCAGGATCCCGAAGAGGCCCAAGTTCCAGAGGGACTCGTACAGAAAAGTGGGATGCACACGGGATCCGTCGGGGAGCTGTAGCTGGATCCACAGAGAACTATCCGGAGGCAAAACCTCTCCATAGGCCTCGTTGTTGAAGAAGTTGCCCCAGCGACCGATGCTCTGGCCAAGGCTGAGGGAAGGAACGATGCAATCGGCCAGCAGCCAGAAGTTCAGCCGCTGCCGGCGGGCAAATAGGTAAAGTGCCGCACTGCCCCCCAGCAAAGCGCCATGGATGGCCATCCCCCCCTGCCAGAGGGCCAGGACTTTCCACCAAGGGCCATCTCGATATCGCTCCCACTCAAAAGCCACGTAGTAAAAACGGGCAAGGGGCAGGGATCCCACTACCAGCCACAGCAGCAGATCAGACATGGAATTGGGGGGAAGACCGCGCCGTGCCGCCAGGTGGCGGGCCAGGAGCAAGCCCAGCACCATGGCTAAGCCGATCAGCAGGCCATACCAACGCAGGCTGAAGGGGCCCCAGGTGAACACAATTGGACCGGGGGATTGCAACACCAGGGTCATGAGCACGGCGGTATTCCTGAACTGGTCTTTCTAGCTCACTCTACCTATTCTGCGACCCTCACCCCCAACCCCTCTCCCTGGGGGAGCTACCCTCACCCCCAGCCCCTCTCCCTAAGGGAGCTGCCCTCACCCCCAGCCCCTCTCCCTGAGGGAGCTACCCTCACCCCCAGCCCCTCTCCCTAAGGGAGAGGGGAGCTGGGAACTGAGGCAAGGTGCGAGCTGACTGCAATTGGAGGGAGATACAGAGGAGAGGGATCCGCTGAGGGCAACAAGGCGACAATGTTAGAATGCAGGCTCGATTTTCCACCGCAACTCCTGGGGGAGGGTGCTGGCCATGACCCGAAGCAAAGCTGCTGCCGTGAACAATGGAGACGACTTGGACAAGTTGAAGTCGGAGAAACGCAAAGCTCTGGATCAAGTGTTGGGCCAGATCGAGCGCAATTTCGGCAAAGGGGCGATCATGCGCTTGGGAGATGCGGCCCAGATGCGGGTGGAGACCATACCCAGCGGCGCTATCACCCTCGACTTGGCCATGGGCGGTGGCTACCCCAAGGGGCGAATCATCGAAGTCTTCGGGCCGGAATCTTCTGGGAAAACCTCGGTTGCTCTGCACGCCATTGCCGAGGTGCAAAAACGAGGGGGAACAGCCGCCTTTGTGGATGCCGAGCACGCGCTGGATCCCACTTATGCAGCAGCTTTGGGGGTGGATATCCAGAATCTGCTCATCTCCCAGCCAGACACGGGGGAGGCAGCTTTGGAGATCGTCGATCAACTGGTGCGATCTGCTGCTGTGGACATTGTGGTGGTGGACTCGGTGGCAGCGCTGGTTCCCCGCGCCGAGATCGAGGGGGATATGGGAGATGCCCACATGGGACTACAGGCCCGCCTGATGAGCCAAGCACTGCGCAAGATTGCCGGCAACGTCAGCAAAACCGGATCAATTGTTCTGTTCCTTAACCAGTTGCGCTCCAAAATCGGCGGCATGGGCTACGGCCCCCAGGAAACCACCACCGGCGGCAATGCCCTCAAGTTCTATGCGTCGGTGCGGCTGGATATTCGCCGCGTGCAAACTCTAAAAAAAGGTGCTGAAGAATACGGGATCCGAGCGCGGGTCAAGGTGGTGAAAAACAAAGTTGCTCCCCCCTTCCGGCGGGCAGAATTTGACATCATCTTCGGCCAGGGCATCTCCAACATCGGCTGCATTGTCGATTTGGCTGAGGAGATGGGCATTCTCAAACGACGCGGTTCCTGGTACAGCTACAAAGAGGAGAATGTGGCCCAAGGGAGAGACAATCTGGTCGTTTACCTGAAAGAAAAGCCGGAGATCCTGGCGGAGGTGGAAGCGGCTGTGCGGGAAAAACTTTCTGCAGGGGTAACGGTTTCTGCCAGCCGACCGGGGGGGATGGAGGAGGGAGAGCAGGAAGAGATTGAGGCCCCCATCTTTGCAGATGAGGAGTTGTGAAACGAGGGCGGCTCTTTAAGCTGTGTCTCTCAACTGGGCTCGCCGCTGGCGCAAAGCTTCGTAGAGCAGCAATCCCCCTGTCATGGCCACGTTGAGGGATTCGACGCCCTCGGCCATCGGGATCCGCACCTGGGCATCGGCCTGCTGGATGGTGGATGCCTTTAGGCCAGCCCCTTCGTTGCCCAAGAGAAAAAGGGTTGGCCGGGTGAGGTCGTGATCCCAATGGCAGGTGGCCAGAGGGGAGAGGGTGGCGGCCAAAACTTGGATCCCTTGGCGACGACAGGCCTGGATCCAGGTGGGCAGGTCGGGCAAGACTTGCGGCGGGCGGCGAAACCACTGGCCGGCGGAGGCCCGCAGGACTTTGGGGTTTTCCGGATCGACGCTGTCTGCGCTTAGCCAGAGGCCATCGGCTCCGGTGGCCGCCACGACGCGGATCAGGGATCCCAAATTACCTGGATCTTGCAGGGCTTCGACCACCAAGCCCAGGCGCAACGCCTCTGGGGGAGGGGAGGCGATTTGCCGGCTAACGGCCACAGCTACAACCCCTTCCGGAGACTCGGTGGTAGAGAGGGCCGCCATCACTTCTAGGCTGACGGCCTGCCGCCGCAGATGCTGGGGCAGGCTGGCCAACAACTGGGGATGACGCTCGGCCCAATCGAAGGTGTAGCAGACAGCTCGCAGAGGCCAGCCGACCCCCAGCGCCTCTTCGAGGAGGTGGGATCCCTCTATTAAGAAGGCGCCCTGTTCCCGCCGGCCTTTGCTGCGGTGCAACTGCCGCAACTGCCGGATCCAAGGGTTTTTTGGGCTGGTGAGGAGCTCAGAAGCCATGCGGAGGAAGAGGAGAGATGGAACGGGGAAGGCTTAATCGCAGCGGCGCAGCCGTTGGATAAAAAATCCATCCCGATCCTGGCGATGGGGCCAGATGAGCAGGGGATCCCCTTCGGCGGCCCAGTGGGGATGCCGGTTCAGAAAAGACTGGATGACCGCCTCGTTTTCGGCAGGATGCAGGGTGCAGGTGGAGTACACCAACAGTCCGCCCGGCTTGAGCCAACGGGCTGCCACCTGCAACAGCCGACCCTGCAGATGGGCCAGCTCCTGCACCTGATCGGGGGTTTGGCGCCAGCGGGCATCGGCATGGCGGTGCAGGGTTCCCAGGCCGGAGCAGGGAGCGTCCAGCAACACCCGGTCGGCGCTCTGCCAGGGGGGCAGGGGTGCGGGGGGTTCGGCAGCGGCGCTCAGGGATAACAGGTCGATGGCCAGGGGACGGATCGAGCGCAAGCCTAAGCGCTGCACATTTTCCTCTAGGCGCCGCAGGCGGTGGGGATGGCGATCCAGGGCCCAGATCTCGCCGCGATCCTGCATCTGCTCGGCCATGTGGGTGGTCTTGCCGCCGGGGGCGGCACAGCAGTCGATCACCCGTTCCCCTGGCTGGGGATCCAGCCAATGCACCACCTGCTGGGCGCTGGCATCCTGAACACTCCACCAGCCCTGGGCAAAGCCCGGCAGGGCCCTGATATCGCCGGCAGGCCGCCCTAGCCGCAGGGCGCCCGGCACCTCAGGGATGGGTGAGGCGGGGATCCCCACTTCTGCCAAGGCTTGAATGACTTTGTTCACATCTGCCCGCAGCGGGTTAACCCGCAGATCCAGGTGGGGCGCTCGGTTGAACCAGGCGCACAACTGCTCGGTCTCGGCTGGCCCCAGGCGCTCCCACCAGAGGCGCACCAGCCAGTCGGGAAAGCTGTGCCGGATCCCCAAGGCCTGAATCGGATCCGTGGGCAGCGTGTCCTGTAAGGGCTTGAGGGGATCCTTTTCCGCCCCATCCAACGCTTGCCGCTGGTAGGCACGCAAGATGCCGTTCACCACCCCTGTCAGGGATCCCAGGCCCACCTGGCGGGCCAATTCCACGCTGGTGTGGATGGCGGCGCTGGGGGGGATGTGATCCAGAAAAGCCAGTTGGTAAAGGCCAAGGTGCAGAATCAGCCGCAAGTCGGGCGGTTGCTGGTGGGCAGAGCGGCGGGCAAAGCAGTCGATCAGGGCATCGAGGGTGCGGCGACGGCGGGTAACGCCGTACACCAGCTCGCTGACCAGGTGCCGGTCGGCGGGGATCAGGCGGCTATGGGCCAACAGGTGCTCCAGCACCAGGTCGGCGTAGGCGTTTTGCCGCTCGATCTTCTGCAGAGCCAAGAGGGCCAGTTGACGCGCGTTCATGGTCGCCCCAAAGGTTTTCCTATCCGCTGCCCTTGTCCAGGATCCCCGCTGGGCGATACTGGAAAAGCTCTTCTCCAGGGATCCCATCATGCCTCACGCCAGTGTCTTTCTCGAGGTGATCCCCGCCATCGACCTTTTGCAGGGCCGCGCCGTGCGTCTTTACCAAGGCGATTACGCCCAGGCGGAACAGGTGGCCGCCGACCCCATCCAGCAGGCAGAAATCTGGGCTGCCCAAGGGGCGCCTCGCCTGCACGTGGTAGACCTGGACGGGGCCAAAAGCGGGGATCCGGTTAACTTGCCCATCATTGCAGACATCGTCCGCAAACTGGCCATCCCGGTGCAGGTGGGGGGCGGGATCCGATCTCTCGAACAGGCGCGGCAGTTGCTGGACTTGGGGGTAGATCGGGTGATCGTCGGCACTGTCGCTGTGGAGGATCCCAACACTCTAGAGGCGATGACTCAGGCCTTGCCAGGACGCATCTGGGTGGGGATTGACGCCCGCCAAGGGCAGGTGGCTACCCGCGGCTGGCTGAACACCACCCCCCTGCCGGCCACCGAACTGGTGCAACGGGTACAAGCTCAAGGGGCTGCCGGGATCATCTACACCGACATTGGCCGGGATGGCACCCTGGCCGGCCCCAACCTGGAGCAGTTGCGGCAGGTTCTGGATGTTTCCCGCCTGCCGGTGATTGCCTCTGGGGGCATCGGCTCGCTGACGGACTTACTTGCCCTGCTGAGCTTGCCGGGTTTGGCCGGAGCCATTCTGGGCAAGGCCCTTTACTCAGGAGCCATCTCCCTGCCGGAGGCGTTGCGCGCCGTGGGGCCGGGCCGCTGGCAAGATCTGCCGCCAGAAACGGGATCCCGGTGGGCCTAGGAGGAAACAGCCCTGGCAAAATTTTTGCCATACTCTATGAAACCGACATGTAACTTTAAACTAAACAGCTTCTGGGAAACCAACTGGGAAGGAAGCTCTTCCCCAGGCTGACTCTTGTCTAGGCGTTTATGGAAGTTCCCGCCCTTCGCCCCGCCGTTCAAGCCTTACAGCCGGAGTTGGTGGCCTGGCGCCGCCACTTGCATAAGTACCCAGAGCTGGGTTTCCAAGAGAAGCAAACTGCCGCCTACATCAGCCACCGCCTGAGAAGTTGGGGGATCCCGCACCAGACCGGCATCGCCCACACCGGCATTGTGGCCACCATCGCGGGAGAAGAGCCAGGGCCGGTTTTGGCGCTGCGGGCCGACATGGATGCCCTACCCATTCACGAGGCCAACGAAGTCGAATACCGTTCCGCCATCCCCAACGTTATGCACGCCTGCGGCCATGATGGCCACACGGCCATTGCCCTGGGCACCGCCAAGCTGCTGCAGCAGCAGCGCCAAAGCCTCAGAGGCACCGTCAAAGTCATTTTCCAGCCCGCTGAAGAAGGTCCCGGCGGAGCCAAGCCAATGGTGGAAGCGGGGGTGCTGAAGAACCCAGATGTAGAAGCCATCCTCGGCTTACACCTGTGGAACAACCGTCCTCTGGGCACCATTGGCGTCAAAAGTGGCCCCTCGATGGCCTTTGCCGATCGCTTTCAAATCGAGGTCATTGGACGGGGCGGCCATGCCGCTCTTCCCCAGCAGACGGTGGATGCCATTGTGGTCGGATCCCACATTGTGAGCGCTTTGCAGACCATCGTCTCCCGCAACGTGGATCCACTGCAGCCAGCGGTGGTGACGGTGGGCCGCTTCCGGGCCGGCGATACTTTCAACGTCATCGCTCCCAGGGCAGAGATTTGGGGCACCGTGCGCAGCTTTCAGCCGGAAGTGCGGGATTTGCTGGCAAGGCGTATTGAAGAAATCGTGGCCGGCATTTGCCAAGCCTACGGGGCCACCTACGAGTTCCAGTACGAGCGGGGCTATCCGGCGGTTCACAATGACCCTGCCATAGCAGCCCTGGTAGAACAAGCCGCCCGCCAGGTGTTTGGTTCAGAAGCCGCGATCGTTCCTGAGATGACCCTGGGCGGGGAAGATGTCTCGTTTTTCCTCAACGAGGTGCCCGGCTGCTACTTTTTCCTGGGATCCGCCAACCCTGCCAAAGGACTAGATTATCCCCATCACCATCCCCGCTTTGACTTTGATGAAGCTGCTCTCGGCATTGGCGTGGAGCTGTTCTTGCGCTGCATTGAAAACTACACCGGAAAGACTTTGGGCTGAGGGGAGCACTTCCCAGAAAAGCTATGGCCACTGGAATATAACTGACGAAGCCGCTCGCTACGTCAAGTCCTAGCTCCCCTCTCCCTGAGGGAGAGGGGCTGGGGGTGAGGGCCTCAGGGAGAGGGGCCGGGGGTGAGGGGTCGCCTCTAGGGC
>NZ_JANSJJ010000051.1:0-1124 GCF_047502715.1 Synechococcus sp. H55.10 | reverse complement strand
CACAGCCTCCTCTTCCACTGACTCGTCCAGATCAAGCAGCACAGCATTGAGTTGGTCGAACAGGGCTGGTGAGTCCTCTGGGTTCAGGAGGTAGGGATCCCCCTCATCAGGCAGGGCTACGTAGACCAGAACTGGGTCGAGGGGCGTGAAGATGCCGTATTTCTTATCTTTGTAGAAGAAGGTAGCCAGCAGTTGGAATTCCTGGGCATCTTCCTCGCTTTCGCCCAGTTCGAATACATCTTCCTCTTCCACAGGGGGCAACTCTCCCTGGACCGTTAGGATGTCAAAGCCGTTTTGCTGCAGAGTCAAGTTCAACTCCGCCAAAACGGCCTGGATGGTGGGCAGGGCAGCCTGGAGCTCTTCTGGATCCGGCTCATCCAGGATCCCTTCCATGTCCGCATCTCCGTTCACCGCTTGGCCGGGCTCCTCCTCCCCCTCCCAAACCAGCACTTTGATCACGGCGTCCACGGGCGTGGCCAGTGCATAGCTTTGCTCCTCAATGACCACCTGCCTCAGGATCTCGCATTTCAGAGGCTGGTTCTGCTCGTCGCGGAGCACTAAGGTTTCACGGGATTCGGTCATGGAAAGCAACCCAGGGTAGGAAAATGAGGTCAACCAACGCTTATTCTCCCATGTTCTGATCCACCGCAGAACTTAGAGATCCTCGCCAGGCCGCTCATCGGTGCTGCCGGCTTCGGCTTGGGCCAGGGCTTCCAGCGCCAGCAGGATCTCCTCTTCCCGCCGGGTATAGGTCTCTTCGTCGATCTCCCCTAGATCGAGCTGAATCTGGAGAGCGGTGAGTTCTTTCTGGAGGTTTTCTTTGCTGTCGAGTTGCGCCTCGGCCCGTTCTCGAATCTGCTCCGCCAACCACAGCAGGCTCTGGGCCGGCCACGTCAGTAATTGCCAAACCATCCCCGCGCCTCTCCTGGGATTAGGTCAATCCTAACAAGTGGATCCCGCCTCCGCCCTAAGAACCAATAACCAATGCCAGCAAGCCTGCCCCCTCTGCCCGCTCCCCCTCCGGCTTAGGGATCAATCCTCCCTAGCCGTTCCGAGAGTGCTTCTCGATCCACTCCATCAGCTCTTGCTCAGACGGCGTGCAGAGACACTCACCTGTGAGCGGA
>NZ_JANSJJ010000050.1:0-11416 GCF_047502715.1 Synechococcus sp. H55.10 | reverse complement strand
CCACCTATCCGTCCAGTTGCGCCCTCAGGGTTTGCACGCCCCGCCGCGACCAGCTCACTGCTCCAACGCGATCGGCGATGTAGAGGGGCCGCTGCTTTTGCCGAAACCAGGTGGCTACTGCCTCGCCAACAGGGCCGGAGCTGATGCCCGCCTGCACCTGAAAGCGCTCCAGCAAGTCCAGGATCACGGATCCCCCATCCCACCACAGCCAGTCGATCTGGGCCGGCAGCAGGGGGGATCCGGTCAGCTCAGCCTGGACGTTGGTGCCGGCGGATCCCAAGAGCAGCCAACGGGATTCCTCCGCCTCCAGGGTCAACACCAGAGGGTTGGTGTGGACAGCCTGCAGCTTCAGCCGCTCCGAAAAAGGGATCCAATCCGCAGGCCGCAAGACTTGATAGGGGATCCCGGCTGCTTGCACGGCGCTGAGGGAGCGCAGGTAGCTGTCCGAGGCGGCATTGACGCCGCCCCCATCCCAGAACTGCCCGATGGAGAAAGCCGAAAGCAGGATCTCCCAGCCCCCATTGGCCGAGCCGGCAGAGGTCATGGCCACCGCCCCCTCCAGACGGCGCAGGCCCTGCTGCCGCAAAAAGGGCAGCACCGTGCGCTCGGCCAAGCGGGGATCGCCACTGTTCAGTAAGAGATGGCGTCCTTCGGCTTGGATGGCCAGGATCGGGATACGGCCACTGGCCAAAGCCGTGATCTGAACTGGCGGCCCCGGCCACAGCCTCGGCCCCAGCAGGATGGCAGCCATAACCAGAGCAGTACCCTGCCAGCGGAAAGCCCGCCGCCAGCGGGGCCAAAAGGTCAGGGCCACCAGCGCCCCGTAGAGGAGCAGGCACTGCAGCAACGAGACCCTGCCGGTGTAGTAGGAGCTTAGGGGCCAGCCGGCCATCCAGCTCACCCAGTTGATCAAAGGCGTGAGCAAAAACGTCAAGGGCCGGGCCAGCAGGGATCCCAGCCCCGGCCAGATCAAGGCCACCAGGGCCGCCCCAAACCCTGCCACCAGCAGCGGCACTACTAGAAGCAATAGCAGCGGGTTGGCCAGCAGCGAGTAGGTGGGGATGCGGCCAAAGATAACCACCTGTAGCGGCAGGGTCCAGATCTGGGCGGCCAGCGGAACGGCCAGAGCGGTAGCCACCGCCGGCGGCAAAAAGTCCAGCCGGGACACGATCGGCGCCGTCCCCACCAGCAGCCCCAAGGTGGCGGCAAAGCTAAGCTGAAACCCCAAGTCCGTAATCCACAGGGGCTGGTAGATCAAGAGCAAAACTGCCGCCACCAGCAGCGTCCCCAGGGGGTTAAGCCTGACTTTTCCTTCCAGTCTGGGCTCCGTCAGTACCAGCATGGCCGCCACCCCCATCACCGCCGCCCGCAACACCGAAGGCGTAAACCCCGTCAAGGTGAGGTAAATCCCCAAGACCGCCAGGAGGATCCCTTGCTGCAGGCGCACCGGCAGCCGCCGCGTCAGGACGAACACCACCCCCACCAGCAGCGACACGTGAAACCCAGAGGCCGCCAGGACGTGGGCCAGGCCAACTTCTCGAAAGGCATCCTGCAAATCAAAGTCCAGTTGAGCAGCGCGGGATCCCAGCACCAGGGAAGCCAAGAGGTTCCCCTGCCGCTCCCCCAGCCCGGCAATGAACGCCTCCCGCACCCGCCGCCGCAACACCCAACCTCCCCAGCCCCTCCCGCCCGGTTGGGGAATCACCTCGCGAGCGCTGAACCCCGCAAAAGCCCCCTGCCGCTGCAGATAGACCTGAAAATCAAAGCTGCCTGGGTTCAGGGCTGGACTGGGAAGGTAGAGGGATCCCGTCAGGCGCACCCGCTGGTTGGGATGGAGATCCTGGCTTGGGAGAGCTTCAGGGGTGGCAGTGACGTAGAGCTTGCCGCTCACCTGGCGAGCGGTGGAGTTGGCCTCCAACACCTGCTCCGCCTCAAGCCAAAACTGCCGCCGCTCGCTGCGGGTGGGACGGGGCTCCGCAAGAACGGTGCCCACCAGGCTCATCTGCCGCTGCGGCGCCAGCAGGCTAATATCCGTCGGGCCGGGAACCGGCTGCCGCCAGCCCAGGTAGGCCCAGGCCAGGCAGCCCACCAGACCCATCGCCAGCCAGGTGCGGGCCAAACGCGGTCGTCGCCGCCACCCCAGGGATCCCACCAATCCCAGCCCCAGCGGGATCCCCCAGCCCCAGCCGCTCACCGCCGGCCAGGCCCGCAGCAACAGGCCCAGGATCCAGCCCAGCCCCAGCAGATAGGTTCTTTCCATGTTTCCGCGGCACGTTTGCCCCCACTGTACTGTCGCCCTCAGGCGGGATCCATGGCCTTGTCTTAACCTTGCTCGCCTGCCAAAAAATCGTATTAAAGGATACTCTTTCTCGCCCCTGGCAAAGGGAGTGTAGATTAGGGCTGTTCGCGTGGCGAGCTGTTCAAGTGCTTTGCAGCACCAGGTAGGGCTCGCAGATGCCGAGGAAGTTCCCCGAGCCAACCTTCTCAGATAAGCAGCAGTCGTCTGTTCCCCTCTCTACCGTTTTCCTTGAACCCTATGCGCATTCGATCCATCCGCGTTCTCAGTGGCCCCAACTACTGGAGCATCCGTCGTCACAAGCTGATCCAAATGCGGCTCGATCTGGAAGACCTGCGGGAGCGCCCCACCAACACCATTCCGGGTTTTAAAGAAAGGTTGCAGACCTTGTTGCCGGGACTGTGGGAACATCAGTGCTCCCGCGGCTGCTATGGGGGATTCTTGCAACGGGTGGAAGAGGGTACCCTCATGGGCCATGTGGTGGAGCATGTGGCTTTGGAACTGCAGACCCTGGCCGGCATGAAAGTGGATTTTGGCCGCACCCGCGAAACCTCCACCCCCGGCACCTACAACGTCGTCTTTGAGTATCAGGAGGCAGAAGCCGGGCGCTTTGCCGCCAAAGCTGCAGTGTATCTCTGTCAGGCCTTGGTGGATGGAGAAGACTACCGCCGCGACCTGGAGCTGGACATCCAAGAGTTGCGAGAGATCCGAGAAAACGTCCGCTTCGGTCCCAGCACCCAAGCTCTGCTGGATGAGGCCGCCCTGCGCGGCATCCCCTATCTCCGCCTTAACAAGGGATCCCTGGTGCAACTGGGGTACGGAGTCTACCAAAAGCGCATCGAAGCCACCACCACCGAAAAAACCAGCATCATTGCCGCCGACCTGGCCGCCGACAAACGGGCCACCAAAGAACTGCTGCAAGACATGGGGATCCCGGTGCCCAAGGGCTACACCGTGCGGCGTCGCAGCGAGTTGGCGGCCACTATCGAGGATGTGGGGGGCTTTCCGGTGGTGATCAAGCCCCTCAACGCCAACCATGGCAAGGGCATCACCGTCAACATCACCAGCTTGGAGGCCGCCGAGATCGCCTACGATGCGGCCAGCCAGTACTCCGATGTGGTGTTGGTGGAACAACACCTGGTGGGGGATGACTACCGCCTGCTGGTGATCAACAACAAACTGGTGGCCGTGGCCAAACGGATCCCAGCCCATGTAGTGGGGGATGGCCGCTCCACCATTCAAGAGTTGATCGATGCGGTCAACCGGGATCCGCGGCGGGGGTTTGGTCACGAAAACGTGCTGACCCAGATCAGCGTTGACGACATGACCCTGCGCATCCTGGAGAGCAAAGGCTACACCCTGGATACCGTGCTGCCCGAAGGAGAGCATTGCACCCTCAAGTCCACGGCCAACCTGAGCACCGGCGGCATTGCCGTCGATTGCACCGATATCATCCACCCCTACAATGCCTTTATTGCCGAGCGGGCAGCTCAGATCATCGGCCTGGATGTGGCGGGCATCGACCTCATCTGCCCGGACATCGCCCAGCCCGTCAACGAAACCGGCGGCGGCATCGTCGAAGTGAACGCCTCTCCGGGTTTGCGTATGCACCTGGCCCCCAGCGAAGGGATCCCGCGCAATGTGGCCGAGCCCATCATCGACATGCTCTTTCCCCCCGGCAGCCACACCCGTATCCCCATCCTGGCCGTCACCGGCACTAACGGCAAAACCACCACTACCCGCCTGATCGCCCACATCCTCAAAGGTATCGGCAAGCGGGTCGGCTTTACCACCACCGACGGCGTTTACATTCAAAACCATCAAATTGCCAAGGGAGACATGACCGGCCCCCACAGCGCCCGCCTGGTACTGCGGGATCCCACCGTAGAAGTGGCGGTGCTGGAAACGGCACGGGGCGGTATCTTGCGGGAGGGTTTGGGGTTCCCGGAATGCGACATTGGCGTGGTGCTCAACGTAACCTCAGATCACCTGGGGCTGGGGGACATCGAAACCCTGGAAGACATGGCCCGCGTCAAATCGGTTTTGGTGGAGGCGGTACACGAGCGGGGCTACGCCGTCTTAAATGCCGACGACGGCCTGGTGGCCGCCATGGCCGCCAACGTCAAGGCGACGGTGGCCTATTTCAGCATGAACCCGGAGAATCCCCTCATTCAAAAGCACATTGCTTCCGGGGGCACAGCGGCTGTTTATGAGGAGGGTCACATCTCGATTTTGAAACGGGGCTGGAAACTGCGCATCGAAGATGTAACCAACATTCCCCTCACCCTCTCCGGCAAGGCCAGCTTCATGATCCAAAATGCCCTGGCCGCCACCCTGGCCGCCTTCCTGCACGGGGTTTCCATCGACGACATCCGCATGGCACTGGGCACCTTTACCAGCTCTGTGGCTCAAACCCCCGGTCGGCTCAACTTGTTCGATGTGGGCGGCTACCAGGTGTTGGTGGACTACGCCCACAACCCGGCAGGCTACGAGGCCATTCAGAGCACCCTGGAACGCTGGGATTGTCAGCGGAAGATTGGCGTGATTGGCGGCCCCGGGGATCGGCGCAACAGCGATCTGAGAGAGTTGGGAGTCCTGGCGGCGCGGATGTTCGACCGAGCCATCGTCAAAGAAGATGATGACCGGCGGGGACGGGAGCCAGGCGAAGTGGCCGCTCTGATCCGGCAGGGTTGGGAACAGGAAAAGGCAGGGGATCGCTTGCAGGAGATCCTGGATGAGGCAACTGCCATCGAAACTGCTTTGGAAAAGGCCGAACCCGGAGACCTGGTGGTGATCTTTCCGGCAGACGTGCAGCGCACCATCCAGATCATCACCCGCTTCCAAGACAAGCTTAACCCCAAACCCAGTTACCGTGGCTCTTCCTACAGCATGGGCCCAAACTTGATCTCCCCCAGCCCTGAGGGCAAACCGTCTTGAGCCGGCTGCCGACAACTCCAGAATGCTTCATGGTTGCCAGAAGCATGCCCCCGTTCCCTAAAGAGTATTGGGAATTGAGTGGGCGGAGATGGCCCATAACCCCCCGGCGGCGATATCCTGGGTTTAGGCTTGCCAGGGCCAGGCTGGCTCAGCTTGTCTTTTGGGGAGGAGCAGGTGTAGAGACTCCATTCCGTTTGTGCGAACGGTTCAAGGGATCCTCGCTTTTTAAGGCTCTTTTAAGGAACCTTAAGCGTTTCTAAAAAAGCTCAAAGAGGGCGGACAGAACGTTAGGGATCCCAAGCGACTTTGGGAACATCGTTAGGGTAATAGTGGGCTTCGCAAGGTAGGGAAACCGCACATGGACAGCGCGTTGCTGCAAGCAGCTCGTCAGATCTATCAATTTCATCTCCAGCATCGACCGGAGGTGCTGGAGCAGCCGCCGCGGGGTGTGGTCATCCACCGCCGTACCCTGAGAGGGGATCTGATCTTTTCTGAGTTTCCCATTCTGCTGCCCCAAGAAACCTTTATTCCGCTGCAGCAGTTGGAGCCGCTGCGGTGAGGCAGAAGGGCTCCTCTCCCGTTCTTCTCCTGCCCTTTTGAAGTGGTTGCCATGCTCAACCTTCTCTCCTGCTACGCAGCGCTTGCGCAATGTGGCTGAGCAACGCCGACGCGAACGGCATCTGGGAGCTGCGCCTGTTGGGCTGGGTGCTGGTGTTGGTGCTGGGAGCCTGTGTGGGCAGCTTTCTCAATGTGGTAGTCTATCGCCTGCCGCGGGGCCTCTCTCTGCTCTATCCTGGATCCCATTGTCCCCACTGCAAAACACCGCTGGGCCCGACGGAGAACATCCCCATTCTGGGCTGGTTCCTGCTGCGGGGCCGCTGCCGCCACTGCGGTGCGCAGATTAGCTGGCGCTACCCTGCCGTTGAAGCCTTGACCCTGGGGCTGTTTGGCCTCAGCATCGCCATCTTGGGTTTTTCCCCCCGCGGGATCCTCACCTGTGTCTTGTTGGGCTGGCTGCTGGCCCTGGCGCTGGTTGATCTGGACACGTTCTTGCTGCCGGAAGCGCTCACCCGCTCCGGCTTGGTGGCGGGGCTGCTGGCCCGCTTGGCGCTGCCCTGGCTGGAAGGATCCGGATCCCTGGCGGCCATGGGCCTGTCGCTGGTGGCCGGGATCGCGGGGGCCGTGTTGGGCATTTGGTTGCTGGAGGGCATTGGCTTTGTTGCCCGCTGGGTTTTGCAGCGGGAGGCCATGGGCGGAGGAGATGGCAAGCTGCTGGCTCTGATCGGCATGTGGCTGGGCTGGCAAGGAGTCGTGGTGACTCTCCTTTTGGGTTCCGGCTTTGGCTTGCTGGGCAGCCTGCTGGCCATGACCAAAGGAAAGGCCCGCCTGGGCAAACCCATCCCCTTCGGCCCCTACTTGGCTCTGGGCGGTGCCGTGGCCGCCTTGGCGGGATCCCCCCTGGTGGAAGCCTACCTGCACTGGTCGGGTTTGCTGGGGTAGAACTCCCGCACCCCTCTTCCAGTGGCAACGGCGCCAACGATCGGCAGGGATCCCCTTTGGCCCCTATTCCACCCCCTCGATCCGGTCTTCCACTTCTTGGTACAGCTCCTGCAGGCGCTCAATATTGGCCTGGGAAGTCTGCCAGTAGCCACGCCCGTGCACCTCCAACAGGGATCCGACGATGCGCCGGAAGGAGTGGGGGTTGAGGTTCATCAGCCGCTGCCGCATCGCCTCGTCCTTGATGAAGGTCTCGTTGGTTTCCTCGTAGATCCAGTTGTCCACCGCGCCTGCCGTGGCCGACCAGCCGGAGGTGTTCACCAGCCGCTTGGCGATCTCCCGCACCCCTTCGTAGCCGTGCTTGAGCATGCCCTCATACCACTTGGGGTTGAGCAGCTTGGTGCGAGCATCAAGGCGGATCGTCTCGCTCAGGGTGCGGATCTGGGCGTTGGGTGTGGTGGTATCCGCCATGTAGGCCGAGGGGGCCTTGCCGTCCGGGCGCAGGCTCTGCACCAGCTTGGTGGGATCCGAGTCGAAGTAGTGGCTGACATCCGTCAGGCTGATCTCCGAGGAATCCAGATTCTGGAAGGTAACGTCCACCGTTTTCAGGCTGGCCTCAAAAAGCTGCCGCATCTGCTGGTTGGGCAGATTGGAGCCGAAGGCAAAGGACTTGCGGGATAGATACATCTCCCGCAGCTCGCTCTCGTCTTCCCAGGAGCTGTTTTCCACCGCCAGGTTGATGTTGGCCGAGTAGGAGCCGGAAGCGTTGGAAAAGACCCGCGTTGCTGCCTGCTCCAGCGTCAGCCCCAGCTCCTTGGCCTGCTGTAGGGCGTGCTTGCGCACAAAGTTCAGCTCCAGCGGCTCGTCGGCCAAGGCCGCCAGCTTCACCGCCCGGTCGAGGAGAGCCATTTGGTTGACAAACAGATCCCGGAACACCCCCGAGCAGTTGACCACCACGTCGATGCGGGGCCGCCCCAGCTCCGCCAGAGGGATCAGCTCCACCTTGTTCACCCGCCCCAGGGCATCCGGCTTGGGACGCACCCCCAGCAAACACAGCACCTGGGCTAGCGATTCCCCATAGGTCTTGATGTTGTCCGTGCCCCAGAGCACCACCGAGATGGTCTCCGGGTACCTGCCGCCGTTGGCACTCAGCTCCCGTGCCAGCAGCCGCTCCACCACGATCTCCGCCGACTTGATGGCCGCTGCGGTGGGGATGGACTGGGGATCCAAAGCGTGCAGGTTGCGCCCCGTCGGCAATACATTGGGGTTGCGGATGGGATCCCCGCCGGGCCCCGGCAGGATGTACTCCCCTTCCAAGGCCCGCAGCAGCGATCCCAGCTCGTAGTCAGCCGTAATTTGCTTAAGGCACTCTTCCAAAAACTCGAACAGAGGCTTGAGCAGCTCCGCATCCACCTGGGGATAGCCTGCCTCCTTGAGGGCCACCAGCCAGGGCGCCTGCCGCCCCATGTTGAAGAAGTTGAGCTTAGCTACCCTGGAGACCCGCCCCTGGGCGTCGGTTTGCTCCTGCACCAGGGCCGCCACTGCCTTGTGGCAGGCCTTGTTGATGCGATCCAGCAGCTCCGTATCCGCCAGGTGCCCCCGATCCCGGTTGCGGTAGATCTCGTCGATATCCCGGCCCAGGCTCTGGGCAATAATGCGCGGCAGGCCAAGGATCCCTTCTTCTGGGCGGTCGATGCTGGCGATGCTGACCAGGGTGGCGATGGCTTCCTCTGCGGTAGGGGGCGCCCCGATCACATGCAGCCCACAGGGCAACAGCCGCGACTCAATCTCCATTAGCTTGGCGTAGAGCTGGCCCACCACCGTGTCCCGTTCTTCCAGGGTGAGCTGGCCGGCATCCACCGTCGGCAGCTCCACGTCCTTGTCCAGGTTGACCAGGCGCGCCTTGTCACAGATGGCGTTGACAATGGCAATGCCCCGTGCCCCCTCCCGCAGGGTTTGGTAAGAGCCAATCAACTCCCGCAGCTCCTGCAACCCCTTGTAGAGGCCGGCATTTTCTGCCGGCGGCGTCAAGTAGCTGATGGTGCAGGCGTAGCCGCGCCGCTTGGCGATGGTGGCCTCGCTGGGGTTGTTGGCCGCGTAGTAGTACAAGTTGGGCAGGGATCCAATCAAATTATCCGGGTAGCACTCGCCCGACATGCCGATCTGCTTGCCCGGCATGAACTCCAAAGAGCCATGGGTGCCAAAGTGCAGCACCGCATCGGCTCCCCAAACTTTCTCCAAATAGGTGTAGTAGGCGGCAAAACCGTGGTGGGGGCTGGCCGACCTGGAAAAGAGCAGCCGCATGGGATCCCCTTCGTAGCCAAAAGTGGGCTGCACCCCGATGAACACATTGCCAAAGTGCTTGCCGTAGATGAGCAGATTCTGCCCGTCGGTGTTCAGGTGCCCCGGCGCCGGCCCCCAATATTTTTCAATGGCTTTGACATAGGGCGTCAGGGCCTCGTATTCCCGCACCGACAGCTTGGCAGCCACGTTCAGCTCCGGGCTGGCGTACTGGGCCTGGGCATCGTGCAGGATGGCCTCCATCAACTCCTGCGGCGTTTTGGGCAGCTCTGGCCCCAGGTCATAGCCGTTGTGGGCCAGCGCCTGCATGACGCGGTGGATGGAAGCAAACACATCTAAGTAGGCCGCCGTCCCCACATTGCCCTTGTCCGGCGGGAAGCTGAAGACGGTGATGGCGATCTTCTTCTCCAGCTTGGGCTTACGCCGCAGATTGGCCCACTTGATGGCCCGCGCCGCGATCAGCTCAATCCGATCCTGTAGAGCATGGGCCTTGCCGGTGGCCGCGTCCCGCCCCGAGAGGATGATGGGATCGATGGCCCCGTCCAGCTCAGGGATGGCAATCTGCAGCGCCACCTGCACCGGGTGCAGGCCCAAGTCACTAGTGGCCCATTCCTCTGTGGATTGAAACACCAAGGGCAGCGCCACCATGTAGGGGCGATTGAGCCGTTGCAGCGCCTCCACGGCCTTGGGGTGATCCTGCCGCGCCGGCCCGCCCACCAGGGCAAACCCCGTCAGCGACACCACCACATCCACAATTGGCGTCGTCTTCTGCTCGTTCCAGAAAAACTCGTTCACCGGCTTGGAAAAGTCCAAGCCGCCGGCAAACACCGGCACCACCCGCGCCCCGCGCGACTCCAGCTCTTGCACCATGGCCACGTAGTGGGCATCGTCCCCCGTCACCAGGTGGGTGCGCTGCAGCACCAGCCCCACACAGGGGGCCAGGGGATCCTTCACGTCTTCTGGCAGATCCTCGCGGGCGTTGTACCAATCCCAATACTCCGCCAGGCTGGCAAACATCTGCGGCGCCAGCGGGTGCCAAATGCCCATCTCCAAATAGGTGACCGGCTCGGCAAACTTAACCTGATCCCGCATCCCCGGCAGGTAGCGATCCGCCAGCATCAGCAAAAAGTTCTCCAGGTTCTCGCGGGATCCGCCCAGCCAGTACTGGAAGCTGAGCATGAAGTTGCGGGCATCCTGGGCCTTGTCAAAGGGCAGGTACTTCAACACCTTGGGCAGCGTCTGCAGCAGCTTCAGCATCCCCTCTTGGAAGTTGGATCCCTGTTGGCGCTTGCGCATGAACTGGGCAATGGCGCTCTTAGATTGGCCCAGTTGCGCCATGGAAAAGGATCCCAGCTTATTAAGGCGCATCACCTCTGGCATGGAGGGGAACACCACCACCGCATCCAGCCGCTCCCGCAGGGGTTCTACTGCCTGTACCACCTTCTGGGCAATGTCCTCAATGAAGATCAAGGATCCGATAAAAACATTGGCCGCCTCCAGATCCCGCCGGAAAGCCTCATACCCCGCGGGATCCCGCAGCTCTTCCACCAAGTAACCAGACAGCTCCACCGCCAGCTTGGGGTTCTGGGCATTGATGCGCTGCACCGCCGCCGTCAGGGCACTCTGATACTGCGGCTCCAACACCACGTACACCACCTTCATCAGTCGGCGCCCCCCCAGCTCAGCAGGGGTCACGTGGCGGGTGATGGGCTTAACCAGAGTAAACATGCAGTCGCTCTCCCTTGTGCAATGCAAAAAAGCAAGTGGGCCGGGAATGGGCATTCTTCCCTAGCGCCTGTTTCCCGTTCTACCAGAGAACCGGAACTGGGTTCGTTAAGAGCCGTTACACATGTAACAATTCGCAATTTACCAGCTCCACTCCCGCTCTGCCTTGGGATACTTGCGCTCCAAAGCAAAGGGCAAATAGACAGAGCCGTATCCTTATTCCAAGTCCTGCTGATGTTGTCGCTTGACCCAGGGCAAGTGTTCTTGCAAAGGTTCCACTAGGGTTTCTGGCAGCATCGTTAACCGGCTCTCCATCCCTTTGCTATTGCGAATCGCCAGTTGCCGTTGGGCAAAATCCACATCTTTAACCCGGAGCTGCTGAGCTCCTGCCAACCTCGAGCCACTGCCATACAGCACCTGCACCACCAAGCGATAGATCCCAGACAGATGCACAATGACAGCCTTGACCTCCTCAGGGGTTAAGACCGTAGGCAAATAGCTTGAGCGCATGGCTCGTACGGCGTCTAGGTCAAGGTCTAGCTCCAGATGCAAAACTTCTCGGTAAAGGAACAACAGCGCACTGAGAGCTTGGTTCTGCGTGGACGCCGCCACCCTCTCCTCCACCGCTAAGTGGGTTAAGAAGGCATTGATCTGCTCGCC
>NZ_JANSJJ010000049.1:0-49513 GCF_047502715.1 Synechococcus sp. H55.10 | reverse complement strand
AAGCTTCAATCGCTCTGCTACCGCGCAATTCGTACCCGCTTTGGGCTATCCAGCAACCTGGCACAACAGGTGTGCAGAAGGCTGGCCGCTGCCCGCAAGGTTGCCCAGCAAAAGAATCGTCCGGTCAAAGCGTTCAAGTCTGGCTTTGTGACCTACGATGCCCGCATCTTCTCTTTCCGGGAGAGGGACTGGACGGTGTCGCTGACCACCGTTGAGGGACGCGAACGCTTTGAGCTGGATATAGGTAACTACCAGCGCGGCATGCTGGCGGGTTCTCATCCCAAAGCGGCCACGCTCATCAAGCGCAAAGATGGTTCCTACTTCATCCAAATTGGCGTGGAGCAGGACCCACCGGAGCCACGAGACACCACCGAGGCGATTGGTGTGGACTTGGGTAGGAGAGATATTGCCCACACCTCTGAAGGAGAGAACTGGAATGGACAGCAGTTGAACCAGGTCAGAGACCACTACTCCAGGTTGAGAGCGGCTCTGCAACGCAAGGCCAGTATGGGCACACGCAGCACTCGGCGCAGGTGTCGGGAGCTGCTGCAACGGCTGTCTGGTCGGGAGAGACGTTTTCAAGCTTGGGTGAACCACCGCATCTCCAAGTCCATTGTTTCTAGGGCACAGGCCACCCGCAGCTTTATTGCCTTGGAAGACCTGACCGGGATCCGTGAACGAGTCAACCAACAGCCGCGCAGCAAGAGAGAGCGGCGGCGGGCCAATAGTTGGGCGTTCTACCAGTTGCGGCAGTTTGTGCACTACAAGGCAGCCAGAGCAGGGGTGAAGGTGGTGGTGGTGCCACCTGCCTACAGCTCGCAGACCTGCCATCAGTGTTTGTGGCTTGGGCAACGGGAAGGGAAGCATTTTCGCTGTGTGAACCCGGTCTGCGGTTGGGAAGGGGATGCAGATTTGAACGGTGCCAACGTGATTGCGCTTTTGGGGGTCGCTGTAAACCGGCCTAGAGGCCCGTGGTTGGCTTGCCAACTGCAGGGCTACGGAAAGCCCGCTCCGTACCGCTTAGCGGTCGGAGTCGGGTAGTTTACCCTCACCGTCCAGCTTATCCAAGTGTGACGGGGATCCCTGAAGCCAATACCCACCCAAAACGGCGAAACTCAGTTGACACTCCCACAGCTTGGCCGGGGAGTTCCCACGCAGTCCGGTACCCAGTCTCCCGAGGTGTAGGCTTGCCGGCTGACTGCTGGAGGGGCTAAGCTAGAAAAACAGCGCGGGGTAGAGCAGCCTGGTAGCTCGTCGGGCTCATAACCCGAAGGTCACTGGTTCAAATCCAGTCCCCGCTATACGTGAGCTCTTGCTTGATAGGCTCAAGCGCAGTGGGCCTGGTAAGTACTCTGTGCCACCACCTCTAGCCCCTCTTCCAGAGGTCAGGGATCAGCCTGATATTTGATTTAATTTTGATAATGACCACGAAAGGCGGCGGTTAAACAACGGCGGCCCTTCTCAGAGGGATCCCACCCTCCTCGACCCAATGGCCAGGCCCGCCGGCTCTAGAGCTTGGTGCCGCACTCGGCGCAGAACTTGTGCAGGCTGGGGTTTTTGGCGCCGCAATTGGGGCAGTAGATGAGCTCGGCGGCCTGTTCCAGTTGCCGCTTTTCCGGCAGCCCAATCATCTGGTAGTTGGCTTTGCCGGCAGGCACCATCGGGTAGCAGTTCTCATCCCGCTTGACCACAAAATCGGCCAGCACCGGCCCCTCGTGGCGCAGCATCTCCTGGATGGCATCGTCCACTTGATCGGGGTGATCGACGCGCATGCCCTTGACGCCAAAGGCTTCGGCCAGCTTGACAAAATCCGGCATGCCCGGAGCCATATCCGAGTGGGAGTAGCGCTCGCCGTGGAAGGCCTGCTGCCACTGGCGCACCATGCCCTGCCAGCCATTGTTGATGATGGCCACCTTGGTGGCAATGCCGTACTGGGCCACCGTGCCCAGCTCCTGCATGTTCATCTGAAAGCTGGCATCGCCGCTGATGCAGATCACCTCGGCGTGGGGCAGGGCCACTTTGACCCCCATGGCCGCTGGGAAGCCGTAGCCCATGGTGCCCAGGCCAGAACTGGAGATCCACTGGCGCGGCCCGTTGCGCAAAAACTGCGCCGCCCACATCTGGTGCTGGCCGACATCGGTGGTGTAGTAGGCATGGGGAGCGTGGCGACGAAACGCATCGATCACCTGCTGCGGGGCGATCACACCCTCATAGCGGGGCACCTGCAGGGGGTAGTCCTGCTTCCAGCGCTCGATCCGCTCCAGCCAAGCCTGCGTCTGGCCAGGGGTGTGGGGCATTTTGCTCAGTTGCGCCAACAGCTCCACCAGGACGGTGCGCACATCTCCCACAATCGGCACGTCCGGAGCGCGGTTTTTGCCCACCTCTGCCGGGTCAATGTCGATGTGGATCACCTTGGCGTGCTTGGCAAATTCGTCCAGCTTGCCGGTTACGCGGTCGTCGAAGCGGGCCCCCACTGCAATCAGCAGGTCGCACTCGGTAACGGCAAAGTTGGCGTAGGCAGTGCCGTGCATGCCCAGCATCCCCACCGAGAGGGGATCGTTCTCATCGAAGGCCCCCTTGCCCATGAGGGTGGTGGTCACCGGGATCTGATAGGTGTGGGCCAGCTCGGCAATCTCCGCATGGGCACCGGAGATGATGGCCCCGCCGCCCACGTAGAGCAGGGGACGCTTGGCCTGCAAAATCAGCTTGGCCGCCGCGTGGATCTGGCGCGGGTTGCCCCGCACCGTGGGCCGGTAGCCGGGGATATTAACCTCAGTGACCGGCTGGTAGTCGAACTCTTCCAGGCCCACATCTTTGGGAATATCGATCAGCACCGGCCCTGGCCGCCCGGTGCCAGCAATGTGAAAAGCCTCGGCCACAATCCGAGACATTTGGCGCGGATCCCGCACCACGTAGGAGTGCTTGACGATGGGCAGGGTGATGCCAAAGATGTCGGTCTCCTGAAAGCCGTCGGTACCGATCAAATGGCGGGGCACCTGGCCGGTGATCACCACCATGGGCACAGAGTCCATCATGGCGTTGGCGATGCCCGTCACCAGGTTGGTCGCCCCTGGCCCCGAGGTGGCGAAGCACACCCCCACCTTGCCGGTGGCGCGGGCGTAGCCATCGGCAGCATGGGCCGCGGCCTGTTCGTGGCGAACTAGAAAATGTTTGAGCAGCCCCTGAGATTCGGCTTTGTAGAGCTCGTCGTAGACGGGGAGGATGGCTCCCCCCGGATAGCCAAAGATGTGCTGCACCCCGTGCCGGTGCAGGCTGTCCACCAACGCATATCCACCCGTTGCCACGATGTCTTCTCCCCACTGAGATGACCGGATGTCAAGCGCCCACTCTCAGGAGAGCCGGCGTAGGCAAAGCGGCCAGAAGTTGGCCAACTTTGGTATTTGTATTCAACTCCACAGTCTAGCAGCGGTTTGCTCTCAAATCGCTCAGATTTTCACGGTCGGCTAAAGTAACACTGGGGATCCCCATCGTCGTCTTGTTTGCTGCTGCCCATGACTTCCAAACCAACTCCTTCTCCCAGCGATCCAGAGCTGGCAAGGTCGGAAAGAGACGAGCTGCTGCCGGGTGGTAGGCGGGCCGCTGGCACTTCTTCTGCTGAGGTAGAGACTGTTGCTCCTGCTTTGTCCGGCGTCGGGTCAGAGGGATCGCGGCGGTGGCTGCTATGGGGGGCGCTGGGGATCTTTCTGGTGGGCCTGGGGTTGCGCCTGTGGCGGCTGGACGAGTTTCCGGCTCCGGTGTTCGACGAGGTGTATTTCCCCAAGTTTGCTCAAAATTATCTCGACGGCGAGCCTTTCTATGATGTGCATCCCCCCCTCGGGAAATACTTCATTGCCCTCAGCATTCAGGTGTTTGGCCGCAATGAGTGGGGGTTCCGCTTCGCTACCGCTTTTTGTGGATCCCTGATCCCCTTGTTGCTGACGGGCTTGGCCTACCGCCTCACTTACCACGTGGGCTTTGCCCTGTTGAGCGGGAGCCTGCTGCTCACGGATGGAGTGTTTCTGGTGGAATCCCGCTTTGGCCTGATCAACGTGTATCTGGTGGCCTTTGGGCTGGCGGCCACCATTCTGCTGCTGAGCGGTCTGGAGCGCCAAGGTTGGCAACGGGCCGTCCACTTTGCCGGCTCTGGGATCCTGTTGGGAGCGGCAGCTGCGGTGAAGTGGAATGGCCTCTGGTTTGCCTTCATGTTTGCCCTGCTGGGGATCCTCGTCTGGGGGGTGATCTGGCTGCGCCCGCAGTGGATCCCACGATTGGGCATTTTGATCCAAATCCGCCATCTGCGCTGGTGGCACTATGCGTTCTGCTTCGTCCTCGCCCCGCTGGCCTTTTATGCCATCCAGTGGATCCCCCACCTGCAGCTCAACCCGCAGCAGGGGCTAACCCTGGATTGGAGCTGGACGGGCATCCAGAATTATTTCCGATCCCTGGTGCTCATCAACCAATCCGTTTACGGCGGGCACCTGCATGCCGATCTCGTGGTGGATGAAAACACCCCTGTTCACCCCTACTGCTCCACCAGCTTGCGATCCCTGGTGGCTTGGTTCCCCGTCTTGCGTCCTTGGCTGACCACGCCCTTGGCTTCGGCGGGGGCCTGGTCCTGGCCGATCCTGGGCCGTCCCGTGGCCTACTACTTCAGCAGTCAGGGCGACCTGTGGCGAGCGGTTCATGGCCTGGGCAATCCCTGGCTGTGGTGGCTGGGGACGGGATCCATCTTGGTGCTCGTCTGGCGGGGGATCCGTCGCTTCCACGGCCTGGAAGCCTTCATTTTGATCGGCTACGCGGCCAATTACCTGCCCTGGTTTCGAGTTAGCCGCTGTGTTTTTATTTACCACTACATGAGCGCTCTGGCCTTTAGCACTCTGGCCCTGGCCTGGCTGGTGCTGCTGGGCTGGCAGAGTTATCGCCGCTTCTGGCGCGGGACGAGTATCACGGCAGTAGCCTTGGTTTTGGCATCTTTTCTCTTTTTTTCCCCGCTTTGGTTTGGCCTTCCCCTCAGTCCCGGCGGATTTTACGCCCGCATGTGGTTTCGCCCCACGCCGACCCCGCTCTTTTGCTTTAGCCCCCAGGCCTGTGAGCGAGCACCCCTACGCCTGCCACCCGTCCCCGGCCTGAACTGGATTTGAGAAAGGCATGGTAAGCTTTGTGAAGTTCGTTTCGTGAAATGCTGCCCGCTGTTACCAAAAAATAGGGTATGGTTCGCGAAACCCTTGTGGTGGAGGTATGTGGAAACGTCATGGACCGATCCTGCCCGAGTCCTGCCAACTCTCCCCGCCGTCCACCGGCCTATACAGGGCAAGCTGTCCCGGTTGGGGTAATCGGGGTCGGCAACATGGGCCAGCACCACACTCGCGTGTTCAGCTTGATGAAGGATGTGCGGGTCGTGGGGGTAGCCGATATCAATGTGGAACGGGGATTGGATGTGGCCAGCCGCCACCGCGTTCATTTCTATGAGGACTACCGCGATCTGCTGCCCCACGTAGCTGCCGTGGCCATCGCCGTACCAACGGTTCTCCACCACGAGGTGGGCATGGCCTGCCTAGAGGCCGGCGTCCATGTGCTGATCGAAAAGCCCATCGCCGCCAGCATCAGCGAAGCAGAATCGCTGGTGAACCGAGCTGCCGATTGCAACTGTATTTTGCAGGTGGGGCACATCGAGCGCTTCAGTCCCGTTTTCCAGAAGCTGGGCCAAGTCTTGCAAAGCGAGGAGCCGCTGGCTTTTGAGGCCCACCGCCTCAGCCCCTATTCCGACCGCGCCAGCGACGTGTCGGTGGTGTTTGACCTGATGATCCACGACATCGACCTGTTGTTGGAGCTGATCCCGTCTCCTGTGACCCAAATTACCGCCAGCGGCAACCGCGCCTCTAAGTTGGGCTACCTCGACTACGTCACCGCCACCCTCACTTTTGCCAACGGCGTCATTGCTACCCTCACCGCCAGCAAGGTCACCCACCGCAAGGTGCGCAGAATTGCTGTCCACTGCAAAAATGCCTTGGTAGAAGCGGATTTTTTGCACAACGAGATCTCCATCTATCGCCAGGGATCCGCCAGCAGCAGCAGCGACTACGGACAGATGCCCTACCAGCGGGATTGCTTGATTGAGAAAGTCCACACCGACAATATCGACAAGCTCCATGCCGAGCTGGAGCACTTCATTAACTGTGTGCGCGGGGGCAATCAGCCCTCTGTGGGTGGGGAGCAGGCTCTGAAGGCTTTAAAGCTGGCCTCGGAGGTAGAGCGGATTGCTCTGGACGGATGTGCCTGGAGCGAAGCCAAGCCCCGCCGCAGCCTTTTATCTTAGTCCACCCCACCAACAAAGTCATTTCAAGTAGCAATAAAACAGTTCGTTACGTCGTTATTGCTGGGCAACGCTGTCGAGAACGCGCTGCTCCAACTTCCCTCTCCCTTTGGGAGAGGGGGCGGGGGTGGCTGCCGCAGAGCACTTAGGCGGCCTCGCAGTCGATCCCCTCAGAGCGCTTGCCATCCTCAGGCATGAGGGCCAAACCTGAAGATGTGAAACGTGGCAGCTCGGTCCATGCGCGTTCTCCGTTTCAAATTTCTTCTAAGATGCGAAATTGCACATGGTTAATGGCTAGCTCTCCAATCGAGGCTTGATCGGTGTTGATCGTCTCAAACGGGATCCCTTTGGCGATCTCGGCATGGGTCCAGGGCAGGCCCATAAAGTAGCGCTGCGGATAGGGGCGCTCCCCCCGATCGTCGGGGTTTGACTCCATCGGCACCCAACCCCAACCGGGCAGGTAAAACTCGATCCACACGTGGTTGTATTGGGGAAACAGCGGGATCCCTTTCAGTTCGGGGTGGGGAGGACACTTGTAGCGCCCCACCGTGCGGCAGGGGATCCCATTGAGGCGGGCCAAGGCCAGCAGCACCCCCACATATTCGCCGCAGGAACCAGAGCCACGCCGCAAAACCTCATCCGGCGGGTCGATGCGGGAGGTGACCCGGTAGGAAAGCTTGTCGTAGACATAGGCGCGAATGTTAAGCATTTTGCGCAGCAGGTTGGTCTCGCTGCCGACGGCCCGCCGCGCCGCCTCCCGGACAATCGCAGTGTCCATAGCCAGGTAATCATCGTCCACCAAGTAGCGATCCCGCAGATCCGGGGGCACGGCGGCCTCTTCTACATCCAGCGGATCGATGCAGTACTTGATGCTGTAGAGATCCAGCACCGCCCGCCAGCCAAAGAGGCGCACCTCATCGGCCCCCAGGGATCCCAGCGAAAACACCGCCACCTGTTGGCCGGCTTGCTCCTCCAGCTCAAACGGCAGGCCTACCCAGTGGAGGCTGCGCACCCGTTGGCGAGGGCTGTTGCAGGGCAAGGCAATCCGCCAGACCAAATCGGGCAGGGCGCGCGGCTCTTCTTGGGCAATTTCTTCCATATAGGTCAGCTCCACCCGGTAGCCGTGGGAAAGGGTGTAGGTGGCGCGCTCCCCCAGGCGCTGGGGCTGAAAAACCACCGAACAAGCAATGGCGGGATCCGTGGACTTGCTGCTGCTGACCCAAGGGGGGTCTGGGGGGGGATCCAAGGGCCGCAGGCGCAGGGGGGCCACCCAGGTTTTGTTGCGCAAGGCCACCGACAAGGGATCCGGAGCGCTGGGGTTGTCGTGGATATAGGCTTCTTCGTGGGCGTAGGCCACCCAGAGTTGTCCCCGCCAATGGGCCAAGCCGGTCGGCCCAGGAGAAGGGGTGAGGATGCGGGCCAATTCCCGCCCGGTCTGGCGCTCCAGCACGTAGATCGTCTCTTCCACCCGATCGCTCACCCAAAGGTAGTCTCCCTGTACCGCAATCTGTTCTCGGCCAATCCCAGGGGCGGGCATCTCCTGCACAATGAGCCCACGACCGGGATCCAGGTGCAGGAGCTTTTCCCGTTTGTAGCAGGTGGCATAGAGGTGGCGGCTGCCTGTGTGGGGATCGATCCAAAGGGCGATCCCTTCGATGGGGCAGGGGCACCCGCACACTTGAAAGGCTTCCAGGGATCCCGGTTGCTGCAGTGCGGCCATGGGAATGCGCAAGATTTGCCCCTCCTGCTCCCGGCCACGACTCTGTCCCGCTGGCGCGGCCAGCCAGATCCAAGCTTGCTCCCCCTCTGACTCTATCCACAAACCATAAGCACCTTGGAAAGAATGGACGTGATGGGGGTTGAGCAGCAGGGTGTTGTGCTCCTGGATTTCTACTAAATAGCCCCTCACCCGATCCAGGCCCAACAGGCGCTCTCCCCAGGTGGCCAAGCCTTCCAGAGCGACCAACCCCAGGGGTTGTAGAGGAGCTGCAGTTGCCTGTGGCCGCCCAGAGAGGGGCCACCAAGCGGGCTGGGATACCGTGGAATCCGGATTTTTCTGAGCATCCAGATCGCTTGCCGAGTGGATGGCAACCATGGAGGCTTCCTTGCCTGCGAAGAGGCCAGCCTGCTCACGCAATCTACATTGGCAACAGGCCCAGGCCAGTACGACTGCCAACATTGTAGGATGTGCTCCCTTTTGGCTCCACCCCAAGGGATCCCTGGCCGTTTGTGTTGTCTGCCAGTCCTGCCGGGGACAGAGAATGCTACGATGACAAGCATTTTGTTATCAGCAAGGTCGGGAACCAGAAACCATGGAAAACAATCTGGCCTTGGCAGTTGGCGGCCTGGTGGCCGGGATCCTGGCCGGTTTTTTGGGCATTGGCGGCGGCACGATCCTGGTGCCCTTGCAGGTGAGCTTGGGGATCCCACCAGTTCAGGCTGTGGCCACCAGCAATCTTTCCATTGTGATGACCTCGATGGCGGGCAGCGTCCAAAACTGGCGCATGGGCTTGCTGGATCTGAAGCGGGTCATCTGGCTGGGGATCCCGGCGTTGCTCACGGCGCAGGTGGGAGCGAGCATCGCCAGCCGCATGCCCAGCCATCTGCTGTTGGCCGCCTTCGGGGTGTTGCTGCTGGCCAACACTTACCTGGTGGAGCTGCGCAAAACGGTGGCCACCCAAGCCTTGGAGACAGAGTTCTCGCCTGCTGCTCAAGTGCGGATGTCTCCCTGGTTGGCCCGCCTCCTGACCGGTGGCGCTGCCGGCTTGTTGGCCGGACTGTTCGGCATTGGCGGTGGGGTGATCATGGTGCCCATGCAGATCCTGCTGCTGCAAGAGACGATCAAGGTGGCGATTCAAACCAGTTTGGGGGCGATCGTGATCACAGCCGTTGCTGCCACCGCCAGCCATGCGGGTCTCAGCGATTGGATCTGGAATGGGCTGGGGTTTGGGGACGGCACCATCCACCGGAATGTGCGTTGGATCCCAGGCTTGATCCTGGGGACAGGCGGGTTAATCGGTGTGCAGATCAGCACCCGCACCCTGCCCAAGTTGCCCGATGAAACGGTCAGCCTGCTGTTTCGGGGCTTTCTGGCTATTCTTTCTCTCTACATTTTTTGGCAAGCCTGGCAAAGCTACCGAGTTCTGTGAAGCGATCCTGGTCTGCCCCAGCAGTCAGGACAGGAGTCCTGGTTCCAAATTATCCGGCGTCGCTCCCAACCTTCGGGCCTGCAATTTAGGGGGCGAGGTGGTTTTGAATGCCAGTTTAAGCCCAGCTGGGGCATACTAAGCCCAGAGTGGGCGCACAGACCTGCGTGTCTTCGCCGTTGACCCTTGTAGCCTAGTGCAGTGAAATAGAGACATTGATGTAACAACAGGGTGGGTGGCCCAGCAGCATGAACGACCTTTCTACTCCTTTTACTGCTCGTCGTGGTGGCGTCAGCAAGGCCCTGGCCATCGCCAACGCCAGCATCACCCCCTTTGGCCGCAAGCTAAAAGAGCTGGGCTTTGCCGACGACAAGCAAATCCAGGACATTCAAAATGCCCTCAAAGCCAATCGCGAAGGGGGCAGCAAGGCCCTAGCTCTGGTGGTCAAAGAGATTGCCGGCAGAGAGATCACCCCCGACCTGGAGCGGGCCTACAAGCGGCAGCAGCTCTTTGAGCTAAAAATCATCTACGGGATCCCCTCCCTCGACATCGATCTGGAGCCGGTGGAGATCTCGGAGATGATCGGGCTCATCGACTCGCTCTTGCCCCTCGACATCTGCAACCGCTACAAGTTCTTGCCCATCCGCCGCCAAGACAACCAGGTGCTGGTGGCGATGGTCAAGCCGGATAACCTGCAGGCGCTGGACGACATTCAGCGGCGCTTCCGCATCCAGGGGCTGAAGCTGCAGCGGCGGGTCTTCACCCAGCGGGATTTCGAGGTTCTGATCAACCGCTACATGGACGCGCAGGCGGAGCTGTTGGCCATCAAGGGCATCAACGACGCGGCTGCCGCCCAAGAGGAAGAAGAGGTGGTGGTCAACACCGCCGAAATCGATCTGGACGCCATCGAGGATACTACCGTCGATGAGGCCAGCGAGGCATCCCTGGAGCAGCAGCTCAAGTCGGCAGACGATGCCCCGATCATCAAACTGGCCAACCAAATCCTGATTAAGGCGCTGCAGGACGGGGCGTCGGACATCCACATCGAGCCGCAGGAAGAATACCTGCGCGTCCGCTTCCGCAAGGATGGGGTGCTGCGGCAGGCTTTTGAAAACTTTCCCAAAAAGATCGTCCCCGCCCTCACTGCCCGCTTCAAGATCATCTCCAACCTGAACATTGCCGAGCGGCGGATGCCCCAGGATGGACGGATTCGCCGGGTCTTCAAGGGGCGCAAGGTGGACTTCCGCGTCAGCACCCTGCCTTCCCGCTACGGGGAAAAGATCGTGCTGCGCATCCTGGACAACTCCGCCACCCAACTGGGTTTGGATAAGCTGATCACCGACCCGGAGACTTTGGCCAGCTTTAAGGAGATTGTCAGGCGACCCTTTGGTTTGATCTTGGTAACCGGGCCTACCGGATCCGGGAAAACCACCACCCTTTACTCAGCTCTGGCGGAAGTGAACGATCCCGGCATCAACATCAGCACCGCTGAGGATCCCATCGAGTACTCCCTGCCGGGGATCACCCAGGTACAGGTGATCCGCGAGAAAGGCATGGACTTTGCCATGATCCTGCGCGCCTTCTTGCGGCAAGACCCGGATGTCATCCTGGTGGGGGAAACCCGCGACCACGAGACGGCCAAAACCGCCATCGAAGCCTCCCTTACCGGCCACCTGGTGTTGACCACCCTGCACACCAACGATGCTCCCGGTGCTATCGCCCGCTTGACGGAGATGGGGATCGAGCCTTTTATGATCTCCAGCTCGCTGTTGGGGGTGCTGGCCCAGCGCTTGATGCGTCGGGTATGTACCGAGTGTCGGATCCCGTACCATCCCACCGCTGAGGAGCTGGCCCGCTATGGTCTCAGCCTCAGCGGTGATGGGGAGCAGCTCACCTTCTACAAAGCCAACAAGCTCTCCCCCAAAGAGGTGGAACAGCGCAAGGCCACCGGCAAGCCCATCTGCGAGAAATGCGGGGGCGTGGGCTACAAAGGCCGGGTGGGGGTCTATGAGTTCATGCGCATGAACGACCGCCTGGCGGATTTGATCAACAAAGAAGCTCCCACGGAGGTGATCAAAGAAGCAGCGGTGGAAAGTGGCATGAAAACCCTGTTGGCCTACAGTCTGATGTTGGTGAAGCAGGGCCTCACCACGCTGGAGGAGGTGGATCGGGTAACCCTCACCGATAAAGGATTGGAAAGCGAGCTGAAAGCCCGCGCCAAGGCTCTCAGCACCTGCCGCAACTGCGGTGCCGCCCTGCATGTAGACTGGATGGACTGCCCCTATTGCCTGACGCCGAAGTTTTAGAAAACCGGGCTTGTCACTTGACGAGGCTGAGGTGCCGACTATAACAGTCCTAGACAGGGATCCTGTACCGTTGTTTTTTCAACATCGCTTTGGCCGACGGCTCTTTGGATAGATAGCTTTACTGACTTCTACTGACTTTGGAGAACCCAAACCTATGCCCCAACTGATGATCGAAGACTTGATGGAGGCAATCGTCCAGAAGGGCGGTTCCGACATTCATATTTCGGTGGGTTTGCCCCCCTACTTCCGCATCAATGGCGAACTCCAGCCAACAGAGCACGAGCCCCTCACGCCTGAAGAGGTGCAGCGGCTCATCTTCAGCATGTTGAACAACACCCAGCGCAAACACCTGGAGCAGAACTGGGAGTTGGACTGCTCCTACGGCGTGCGTGGGATCGGGCGCTTCCGCGTCAACGTCTATCGTGACCGCGGCACCTATGCCTGCGCGATGCGGGCGCTGGCCTCTGAGATCCCCAACATCGACAAGCTGGGCCTGCCGGATGTATGCAAAGAAGCCGCCCGCCTGCCACGGGGTCTGGTGCTGGTGACCGGCCCCACCGGATCCGGCAAATCCACTACGCTGGCCTCCATGATCGACATGATCAACCGCGAGCGGGCCGAGCATATCCTCACCATCGAGGATCCTATTGAATACATCTACACCCCCATTCGCAGTATTGTTCACCAGCGGCAGTTGGGGGAAGACACCAAGAGCTTTGCCAACGCCCTGCGGGCGGCCATGCGGGAGGATCCGGATGTGATCCTGATCGGGGAGATGCGGGATCTGGAAACCATCCAGTTGGCCATTACCGCCGCCGAGACGGGCCACCTCTGCTTTGCCACGGTGCACACCAGCTCTGCTGCCCAGACGGTGGATCGCCTGGTGGACGTGTTCCCGCCGGAGCAACAGCAACAAATCCGCGTGCAGCTCTCCAACTCCCTCAAAGCCGTCTTCTCGCAAACTTTGGCCCGCCGCCTCAACCCCAAGCCAGGAGAACCGGGGCGGGTGCTGGTGCAGGAGATCATGGTGGTGACGCCGGCCATCGCCAACTTGATTCGGGAGGGCAAGACCGCCCAGATCTACTCGGCCATCCAGACAGGGGGTAAGCAGGGCATGAAGACCCTGGAGCAGGATCTGGCCAACCTCTACCTGCAGGGCAAGATCGACTTCGATACGGCCATGTCCAAGACCTCTCGCCCTGAGGAGTTGCAGCGACTTTTGGGCAACGTCACCGGGCCATCGCCAGCCGCGGCAGCTCAACACCAGCGGCCCGCAGCGGCTGCCGCCCGTCGCTAAACGCTGGCTCCAGGGATCCCTGGCTGAGAGTTCCTCGCCAACCTCTGGCCGCCGGCCCCATTTGTAGCTAAGCTCTAGCTGAAGAGAGCGTCGGTTTGTCTAAGGTTGCGAGACTGAGCCAAGGGATCCCATTCCGGCGTGTCGAACTAACGATCCAAGCAGGGGTAAGCCATGCCGCGCTACAAGGTTCGGGGGCTAAAGGCCGGTCAGCCGGTGCGCCTGACAGTGGTGGCCAACAATTTGACCGAGGCCCGCGCACGGCTGCGCCGCGAGGGCGTTTTTGCCAAACAGGAAGACATCCAGGAAGAAAAGCCCTTCTTCTCCCTGGATACCTCTTTTGATTTCTCGATGATGGGATCCATCGACATTCGCGACAAGGCGGTGTTCTCGCGGCAATTTGCTGCCCTGATCAACGCCGGCGTGTCGATGGTGCGCTCCCTAACCATTATGGAGGAGCAGACCGGCAACCCCAAGCTCAAGAAATACCTGCGGGCGATTCGAGCGGAAGTGGAGGCGGGGAAGAACCTGTCCGATTCCATCCGCCCTTATCCGGATGCCTTTGACGGCCTCTACTGCAGCATGGTGCAGGCGGGGGAGGTGGGCGGTGTGCTCGACGAGGTGCTCAACCGGCTGGCCAAGCTGCTGGAGGACATGGATCGCCTGCAGAAGCAGATTAAATCGGCCATGACCTACCCGGTGGTGGTGACCATTTTGGCCGTCTTAATCTTTTTGGGCATGGTGCTGTTCATCTTGCCCACTTTTGAGAGCATCTACAACGACTTGGGGGGGGAGCTGCCCGCCTTTACCCAGTTTTTTATCAACATCAGCAAGTTTCTGCGCACCCCCCAGTACAGCTTGGGCCTGGTGGGCTTTTTGGTGGCGGTCTTTTTTGCTTTCCAGCGCTTTTACCGCACCCCCGCCGGCAAGGAGACCATTGATGCTCTGGCCCTCAAGCTCCCCATTTTCGGCGACCTGATCCAGAAATCGGCGGTGGCCCGTTTTTGCCGCACCTTTGGGGCCCTCACCCGCTCCGGGGTGCCGGTGCTGACTTCTTTGGAGATCGTGCGCGACACTTCCGGCAACCAGGTGGTGGCCAACGCCATCGACGCCGCCCGCCAATCCATCTCGGAGGGGGGGCAGATCGCGCCGGCCCTGGATAAGGCCAAGGTCTTCCCAATCATGGCCATCCAGATGATCAGCGTGGGCGAAGAGACGGGGGAGCTGGATGCCATGTTGATGAAGACGGCGGACTTCTACGAGCTGGAGGTGGAGGAGGCGGTGCGCGCCCTCACCAGCTTGATCGAGCCGCTGATGATCGTGATCTTGGGCGGGATGGTGGGCTGCATCATCGTGGCCATGTACCTGCCCATGTTCAACGTGTTTGAGCTGGTGAAGTAGCGACTGAATCCCCAGGGCAACCAGAACCCATCGGGAGGAGGAAGGGATCCATGCTGCGGCGGTGGTTGGTGGCCCTGGTGGTGTTTTTGGGAGTGGGGCTGGCGGTCTTGCTTTCGGAACAGCCGACGGGATCCCTGCTGGGGCGGGTGGAGCTGCCGGCAGGGGTGGCGCCGGGGAACGTCCAGGTGATTGCCGCCGGCCCGGTGAGCCGCAGCATCAGCCCGTCTGCGGAGGGCGAGTACCGCCTGGAGCGGCTGCCCGTTGGGGAATACCGGGTGACGGTGCGGGGATCCGGCCTAGAGACGGTCTCCAGCGAGAGACCCGTGCAGGTGCGGGAAGGGGCGATAGCTTCTGCTCCTCTCCTACGCCCGCAGCTTCTGCCCCCCAGCCTCTACCTCTACAGCCTCAGCTCGGTGTTCACGACCGCAGAGCCGGCACGGCTGCAGTGGCGGGCCAGTGGCCTGGGAGCGGTGCAGTTTGCCCTCTACCGCTTTTCCCTGGCTGATTTGGAAGGATCCCCTTTCTTGCGGGATCTGGCCGATGCTGGCTATGGATCCCTGGCTCCGGATTTGTATTCCATCCTGCGAGGAGAGCTGGTGCGCCGTTGGCAGCAGCCGCTGGGGGGAGAAGAGCTGACCCGCACCCTGGAGCTGGGGATCCTGCCGCCGGGGGCCTACTGGCTGGAGGCGGAAGGCCAACAGCCGCGGCAGGCGGCGGCGCCGCTGCCTTGGTCGGGGGAGTGGCTTTTGGTGAGTGACCTGGGCCTCATCCAGAAACAGGATGCCAGCCAGTTGGTGGTGCAGGCGGTGCATTTGCGGGAATTGCGTCCTCTGCCGGGGATCCAGATCCAAGTTTTTGGGGAGTGGAGGGATCCCCTCATTGCCACCACCGACGAGGAGGGGCTGGCCCGGTTTAGCTTGCCGACAGGGGAGAGATCCTCGCTGGTGGTCTATGGCCACAGCGCCGACAACACGTTGCAGGCTTTGTCCCGCAGCTATGCCTATGGCTGGAACCAGCCCCACCGCATCTACGCCTACACGGATCGTCCCCTCTACCGCCCCGGCCAGACGGTCTATTTTCGCGCCCTGGTGCGGGAGCACGACCGCCTCACCTCGGCAGGCCAGCCGGTGCAAGTAACCCTCACCGCCCCCGACGGCGATGTGCTGGGCGAGCAAACCCTGGCCACCAACGCTTTCGGCAGCGTCCACGGGCAGTTTCAATTGCCGGAGGAAACCCCCCTGGGCAGCTACGGCCTGGAGTGGCGGGTGGCCGGGCCGCAGGGATCCAGCCGCGAGTACACCGCCTTTGAGGTGGGAGCCTACCGCAAACCGGAGTTTGAGGTGAGGGTGGTGCCCGACCGGCCTTGGCTGGTGCGGGGGGGATCCCTGAAGGTACAGGTGGAGGCCGAGTATCTTTTCGGGGCGCCGGTGGCCGCTGCCCAGCTTCGCTACTGGGTTTACAGCAGCCCCGACTGGAGCCTGCGCTACGGGCTGTTGCCCCATTCGGGGGCAGAAGACTATTTTGCCGGCGACCTGGGAGAGGAGCAGGGCTACTACGGCGGCTACGGGGGGCTGGTGGCGGAAGGAGCAGGGGTGACGGATGCCCAGGGGCGGGCGGAGTTTCGCCTGGAGCGCCTGTTGCAGGATCTGGACTGGGAGGAAGACAGCTACTGGGGCCCGCAGGAGGTGCAGCAGTTGCGCATCGAGGTGGAGGTGAGCGATATCAGCCGCCGCAGCGTGACCGGAACGGCGCGGGCCTGGGTGACGGCCGGCCAATTTGCCCTCTTTGCCGAGGCCGATCGCCACCTGCCCGCTCCAGGGGATGTCATCACCTACCGGCTGCAAGCCCGCGACTACGACGGCCAACCGGTCAGCACCGCCGGGGAGCTGAGCCTGGAGCGCTGGCGCTGGGATCCCCAGAGCAGCGTCTACCGACGGCAAGCCACTCTGCTGCGGCAATCTTTTCAGGTTGTCAACGGCGAGGGCAGCCTGGTTCTGCGCCTGCCCGCCGACCTGGAGCCGGGAGACTACCGGGTGCGGCTGACGGCCCAGGATCCTCGTCGCTACCGCGTGCAGGAGGTAGACCATCTCTGGGTGGTGGAGCCGGGCAACCCCCTGCCAAGTTGGGGATCCCTGCCCAGCCTGGAGGTGGTGGCGGATCGCCAGATCTACGAAGTGGGGGAAGAGGCCCAGCTCCTGATCGTCTCGCCGCTGCCGGATCTGCCGGTGCTGGTGGGTCTGGAGGGATCCCGGCTGCACCAGGTACAGGTGCTGCGCCTGCAGGGGCATACGGCCACCCTGCGCCTGCCCATCCGGGAGGAGTATCGCCCCAACCTCTACGTCACCGCCACCGTCCTCGGCCCGGAGCGGCGGCTGTACCAGAACGAGGCTCTGCTGCGGGTCTCGCCGTTGGATCGCTTTTTGCAGGTGGAGCTGCAGACGGATAAACCCACTTATCAACCAGGGGAGACGGCCCAAATTCAAATCCGCACCCGCAACGCCCAAGGGCAGCCGGTCAGCGCCGAGGTGGGGTTGGGGATCGTGGACAACGCCCTCTACCTGCTGCGGCCCGACTTCACCCCCGATATCCGCCGCTTCTTCTACGGGCGCCAGGACAACCAAGTTACCACCACCACCTCTTTCCCTCAGCAATACCCCGGTGGTGCCGACAAGCTGGCCGGCCAGGTGCGGGAAGACTTTCGCGATACCGCCGCCTGGTTCCCGGATTTGGTGACCGATGCCGATGGCTTAGCCCAGGTCCAGGTGCGCTGGCCGGACAACCTGACTACCTGGCGCTTGACCGCCCGCGCCGCCACCGCCGACACCCAGGTGGGCTCCGCCCTAGCCACCGTCGCTGTCAGCAAAGACCTCTTGGTGCGCCTGGCCACCCCCCGCTTTTTCCGGGTGGGGGATCGGCTCACCTTGGCGGCCATCGTGCAAAACCGCACCGGTCAAGCCCAAGCAGTGGAAGTGGGGCTGGAAGTGCCCGGAAACCTAGAAGTGCAGGGCTCCCAACGGCAACGCCTGACCGTGCCCGCCCAAGGGGCGGAGCGGGTGGAATGGCCGCTGCAGGTGCTGGGGGCCGGCGATACCCCTGTGCGGGTTTGGGCGCAAGGGGAGGGGCTGCAGGATGCGCTGCAACTGCGGATCCCCAGCCAGCCCTTGGGAGCAGTACACCGCTTCTTCCAAACGGGGCGGCTGCAGGCGAACAGCCTTGAGCTGCCTTTGGATTGGCCGGCCACTTGGGTGCCGGGATCCCGACACCTGCATCTGGAACTGGCCGCCAGCCCGGCAGCGGAGCTTTTGGGGCCGTTGGACTATCTCGTCCAGTTCCCCTACGGCTGCACCGAGCAGACCTTGAGCCGCTTTTTGCCCGCCTTGGCGGTGGCCCAGGCCAGCAAGCAGTTGGGCTTGAACCTGCGCTCGCCCACCCTGGAGCGGCTGCCGCGGGTGGTTCGAGCCGGCCTGCAGCGGCTGGAGGACTCCCAGAACTACGACGGCGGCTGGGGCTGGTGGGCCTACGACACCAGCAACCCCTACCTGACCGCCTACATCCTGCAGGGCTATCATCTCGCCCAGGCCGCTGGCTATGCCCTCAAGGAGTGGCGGGTGCAGCGGGCTTTGGAGTACCTGGCTGGGCAGCAGTTCCAACCCCTCTCCCCCGATCTGCGGGCCTTTGTGGCCTACAGCCTGGCCCTCTGGGATCCGGCGCTGGTGACTGCCGAGCTGCCGCCGCCGCCGCAGCTTTCCACCTTTGGCCTGGCCTACCGCGGGCTGGCCGCCCTGCAACAGGGCCAGCGGGATCCCGCCCAAGCGGCTCTGGATGAGGTTCTAGAGCGGCGGCAAAGGGATCCCCAGGGGCGCTGGTTTCTTCCTGCCGCCTCCGCCCCGCCAACCGGCGAGCGCTCCACCTACGACGACCTGGAGGTGGCCGGGCCCCTCTTGCAACTGGCCGTGCGCCTGCAGGATGGCCGCGCTGGCGAGATCGCCACCGCCCTTCTCCAGCAGCGGCAGGACAACCGCTGGCGCACCACCAAAGCCACCGCCGACGCCCTCCTGGGCCTGGTGGCCTACTACCAAGCCCAGCAACAGCAACAGCCTGGCCCCGGCCAGGTGCGGGTGTTGGAGGAGGTGAGCGGAGCTGAACTGGCGCGTTGGCAGGCCGGCGGTGCGGATCCCCGCCAAGTGCTGGACTGGGACGACGCCGAGGTGAGCACCCTGAGCCGCCTGCGTTTGGAAAAATCCGGCCCCGGCCCCCTCTACTACAGCTTGAGGGGAGAAGCTTTTGTTCCCAACCCTCTGCCCTCTCAAAGCCAAGGCTTTGCCGTCGGCCGCAGCTACTTCCGCCTACAGCCCCAACCCCAAGCCAATGGAGAGATCCGCTACCGAGAACAGCTCCTGCGCCCCGGCGAGGCGGTGCGCGCCGGCGAGGTGCTCCTGGCCCGGCTGACGGTGGAAGCTGAGCGCGATAGCCACTATGTGGTGATCGAGGATCCCTTGCCCAGCGGCGCCGAGATCACCTCCCAGGATCCGCGGCTGCTCACCGGCTCGGCCCCCGACTACTGGTGGGACTGGTTTTGGACCCATCAAGAAAACCGCGACGACCGCGTGGCCTTCTTCAGCACCGAGCTCAGGCAGGGCCGCCACGAGTTCGTCTACCTCTTCCGTCCAGAGATCCCCGGCCAGTTCCAGGTGGCCCCTGCCCTGGCGGAAGAAATGTACGATCCCAGCCGCTATGGCCGCAGCGCCAGCCACTCCCTCAGCGTTCTTCCCTAAAGATGCCTGTTACAGCCACCTGACCGAAAACAGCGTCAGTGTTGCGCGAGGGCTGAGGCGATGAGGCATTGAGCACGGCTGGGGCGGCCCCAAAGCACCTGCTCCTGTTTGTAGACAACCATGCCGGGCGGGGATCCCTTCGGTTTGAACACCCATTTCGGGCGGGTATACACCACCGGCACCTGTTCGCTGAGGCGACCGCGGCTGAAATGAGCCGCCAAATCGGCAGCCGCCTGCAGATCCTCGCTTTCGGCCACGGCGCCGGGGGGCAAGCGCAGCAGCACATGGCTGCCGGGGATCTCCTGGGCGTGAAACCACCAATCGTGTTCCTGGGCCACGCGAAAGGTCAGTTGGTCATTTTGCAGGTTGTTGCGCCCCACCCAGATGGGGAAGCCACTGGGGCTGGTAAAGCGATGGGGGTTGAAGGGTTGTGGTGGGGAATGCTTTGATCCCATCCGTGAGGATTCTGTCCCGCTGTGGCGAGCAGGACTCTCCAAGTAGCGCTGTTGGATCAGCTCGGTCTCAATTTCCTTGAGGGCGGCCAAGTCTTGGGGATCCCGATAGGTTTCCAGATGCTGCAGAGACGCTTCCACCTGCTCCAGGTATCTGATCTCCTGCTCTACCGCCTCTTGCAAAGGCCGCACAGCTTCCTGAGCCCGTTTTTGTTTGCGGTGCTTGCGGTAGTAGGCTTGGGCATTGAGAATGGCATTTTTCTCCGGGTCGAGCGGGATCTTGACCGTCTGGCCGCTGGCAAAATCTGGCAGCTCGATGTGGTGCAGCCCTGGCCGCCAGAGGTGGAGGTGGGCCATCAACAAGTCGGCAGCTCGTTTCGAGGCTTCCGCTTGGGTGGATTCGGCCAGCATCGTCTCAAATTGCTCTCGCCGCTGATAGAGCTTTTTCAGCAGGGTGGACACCTTTTGCAGCAGGCGGTGGCGCTCTCGCTCAAACTGTTCGCGGTTGAGCTGAGCTTGGTAGTAGTCTTCCAGAAGTTGGTGCAAGGACTCCGTCGGGGGGCTGACGGGACGGCTTGCCCAACCGAGGACGGTGTATCCCTGGGGAGTGGGCGCCGGCTCAAACCGGCCTGTTTCCAGACGGGTGAGCCAGTCCTGCCACCTGGCAAACAGCGCCTGCCAATCATGGACAGACAGGTGATCGCTGGGGGTCTGCGGCGGGATCCCAGCCTGATGACACATCGCTTCCACCAAATGCCGACTGAGACCGCGATAACCGTGCAACAGCCGTTGGCCGATGGGGCCGGGGATCAAGGCGATGCGCTCTTGCCAAGAGGAGAAAGGCTCGGATCGCTGTGGGATCGGCGCAGTCAGGGCTGGAGGGGACTCGTAGGGAAGGCCCGGCTGCACCGGACGCACCCGCGATTGCCGCTCGCTCACCCCATGGCCGCTGGCCAAAATCAGGCCTGCCTCGTCCACCAAAATGGCGTTGCTGTGCTTGCCCATCACCTCTAGGTAGAGATGGCGCTGCGGGGGATCCCCGGGCCGAGGGGCAAAGCGACAGTCGATCACCCGTTCCCACTCGTCTGTGAGAGCCAGCTCCGTCAGCGCCAAACCCCTCAGTTGCCGTTGGAGAAACTGGCTAAATTGAAAGCCGTCCGGCTCTTTGGCAGGAGGCTGACAGAGGTGGAGACGCGCCGCTTGGGGATGCCAGCACAACAGCAGGCAGGGGCGGGCAGTGAGCGTGCGCAAACCGATGACCACCGTCCACAGATCGGTCTGTTGGACCCATTCCACGCGGGCGGGCAACCAAGAATCCCGCCCTGCCGCTGCCCCCGTCAGATCCGCCAGCACCGCACGCAGGGTGGTCAGATCAACCGGCTGCATCCCTGTTGCTCCTGGTCGCTACCCAACCCTTGAGGGTTCACTCACGGCCTAATCTTCGTCCTCCTCTTCTTCGTCATCCTCGCCTTCCCATTCCTCGTCCAGATCCAGCAGCAGAGCATAGAGCTGATCGAAAAGCTCTGGAGGCTCATCCGGGGTGAGCAGATAGGGATCCCCTTCCTCGGGCAAAGCAGCATAGATCAAAACGGGATCCAGGGGAGCAAAGATGCCGTATTTCTTCTCTTGGTAGAAAAACGTAGCCAGCAGTTGAAACTCCTGGGCATCTTCTTCGCTCTCGCCCAGCTCGAACACATCTTCCTCTTCAACGGGGGGCAGCTCTCCCTGAACCGTAAGGATGTCAAAGCCATTCTGCTGCAAGGTCAGGTTCAACTCCCCCAAGACCGCCTGGATGGTGGGGATGGCAGCCTGTAGCTCTTCCGGATCCGGCTCGTCCAGGATCCCTTCCATGTCGGCGTCTCCGTTCACCGCCTGGTTGGGTTCCCCTTCCCAAACCAGCACTTTGATCACGGCATCGACAGGAGTGACCAGGGCATAGGTCTGCCCATCGATGACCACCTGCCGCAGAATCTCGCACTTGAGAGGCTGGTTCTGCTCGTCGCGGAGCATCAAGGTTTCATGCGATTCAGTCATTGAAAACAGCCCAGGTTAGGAAAGATGGGGGTGTACAGAAGCCCATTCTCCCATGTTCTGCCCCCTCGCAAAGTTCAGGGATCCCCTGCCAACTCGCCATCAGCACTTTGTGCTTCGGCTGCTCGTTCTGCCTGGGTTAGGGCTTCCAGGGCCAACAAAATCTCTTCTTCTCGGCGGGCGTAGGTGTCTTCGTCAATTTCTCCCAAATCTAGCTGGATTTGCAAGGCTGTAAGCTCTTTTTGCAGGTTTTCTTTGTTATCCAGTTGTGCTTCGGCGCGTTCTTGAATTTGCTCCGCTAGCCAAAGCAAGCTTTGGGCCGGCCACGTCAACAACTGCCAAACCATCTCACATCTCCCAAAGCTAATAAACAACCCCTGCGATCCTATCAACTCGGCTCCTCAGATGTCGTCGCCCCAGCTTAGCGCAGAGAGGAGACTAATTGTCCCGGCAGTGCTGCTCGATCCAATCCATCAACTCCCCATCGGAATGGGTGCACAGCCGCTCCCCTGTGATCGGGTCTTGGACAGACCACCAGACCCTGCCGCTACCATCTACCCATTGACGCACGCGCAGCTCATCGCAAGCCGTCAAAACCGCTTTTAGGCTCTGCCAAAGGCGGCGCCATCCTCCAAACAGCGCTGGAGAGGAAGGATCCCTGCTGCCGTACTCGGCTGCCAGTTGCCGCTCCTCTTGCTCTAACAATTCCACCAAGCGGGTGTTGTTGGCCGCTCTGGCTGCTGCCAAACGATGGGCCAGGGAAGCTGCCATGTTGTGGCGATGGCGGGCAAGGAGACTCACCCCACCCCTTTCAGCGGCTGCATTCATGAGGCTGCTCTCCAGCATCAGGAGCTCTACACGATCAATCCTACCGAAAAATCTGTAGTTAAAGATACGGAAAATACCCAAACCATCGATAACGTGTTTTGGAAAGTGGGATTACGGTCATTCCGATCTAGACCCACCTCGGTGAAGCTGAACATTAGTCGGGCCTGCTAGGGATGGATGGTTCCGTCGGGGAGGATGGCCCCGCTCAAGTCAGCAAATCGATCCCAGCCGGGACTTAGTTTTGCGCCCGTTAGGTTTGCTCCCTTGAGAGAAACGTTCAGCAAGTCTGCCTCCTGCAGGTCTGCCCCGCTCAGGTCGGCTCCTTCCAGGTTTGCCCCCCTCAGGTCTGCTGCCCTTAAGTCGGCCCCGCTGAGGTTTTTCACATCAGCCTGGCCGTTAACAATCTCCCAGACCAGCCGCCACTTGGGATCCATCTGAGTTTCGGCAGAGACTAGGGATCCCTCTAGGCTGACCCGGCTCAAGTCGGCCCCGCTCAAGTTGGCTCCGCTGAGATCAGCCTGGCTCAGGTCAGCCCCGCTCAAGTTGGCTCCGTTGAGGTTGGCTGCTCTCAAGTTAGCCTGCTTCAAATTGGCCCCCTTCAGGTTGGCTCCGCTGAGGTTGGCCCCACTGAGGTCTAATCCTCTCAGATAGGTCTGGGCCAAGCTGG
Organism: Synechococcus sp. H55.10; assembly: GCF_047502715.1. Taxonomy (NCBI): domain Bacteria; kingdom Bacillati; phylum Cyanobacteriota; class Cyanophyceae; order Synechococcales; family Synechococcaceae; genus Synechococcus; species Synechococcus sp. H55.10. The sequence continues at coordinate 26,300 of NZ_JANSJJ010000049.1, read as the reverse complement.
CCTCGCTTAGATCGACCCCTCGCAGATATGTTCCGTTTAGGTTAGCTCCGCTCAGGTTGGATCCTCTCAGACATGCCTGACGTATCCGGCTCAGGTTAACCCCCCTCAAGTTGGCTTGCCTGAGGTTGACCCCCGCCAGGCTAGCTTCACTCAGATCGGCTTCGGTTAAGTTGGCGTTGTCCAGGTTCGCTCCCCTTAAGTAGGCTCGGCTTAGGTTTGCGGAGCGCAAATCGGCCCCCTCTAAGTCGGCCTCGCCTAGGTATGCTGCACTCAGGTTTGCGCGGCTCAGCTTGGCCCTGCTCAGGCGTGCTGCTTTCAAGTTTGCCCGGCTTAGGTTGGCCCCCTCTAGGTATACCTCGCTCAGGTTAGCCCAGCTCAGATCAGCCCGGCTCAGGTCAGCCTGGTACAGACAGGCTGCTCCCCCCCTCTCTCCTTTCCCTAGGTCGGCTCCCCTCAAGTCTGCCCCACTTAAGTCAGGCCTATCTAGACTGGCTCCCCTCAGGTCAGCCCAGCGGAAGTCTCGCTCTCCGGCTCTGTATCTGGCTTGGATATCTTCGACTTTACGGAGAGGAAGCGGATGCGCTTTTGCTACCTGCACAAGCTCCGGATCCGCTGACTCCAGCAGTGTTTTCCAGGCTGCAAATTGAACTTTCCAAGCCAAACCTTTTTGCATGACGGTTTGGATAACAAGTTGAGCCCCTTTTTCGCCATATTGGAGCGCTTCCTCAATCGCTCGGATTCGCACTTCCAGATCGGGACTGGCTAGGTCTTGCTCAATAGCCACCAAGCCTCCCATGACCGGATCGGAGCCGGCCAGTTGCTGCCCACCCAGAACAGGATCAAAGGTTTCCGCCATCCCTACACCTCAAGTTAACCTTCCAACTACCTGCTGCTGCATAAGCCATAGGCCCGGTCAGTTTTGGCAATTACTTCAGCTCGGTAAGCTTCCAGCCCCCAAATCGACCACCAAAATCAGGGATCCCGTAGCCCAAAGCAGCCGCTGTCTGTTGGATCCCTGGGGAGCTAATGGTTTTGGTAGGGCTGCTACATCCCGCCAGAAGACCAGGACTGAGAACTTAGGAGGGGGAAAACGAAGAGGGGCTGTCGACTTCGATGGGGCCCAGCCCTCTTTTTTGCACCAGCGTTCGCAGCTCCTGCACAAGCTGTTGGTCTTGGGAGGCTGTGCGCGCCCCGGACTCGGCAGCCCATGCCTTTAAGTCCTGAATCTGGTCGCGGGCGATGGCGGCCAGAGGAACGGTTTGGCGAATGGCGCTGAGGACGTCCTCCTGGGTAAACTCGCGGGGTGGATCCTGGTTGAAGGCCATGTGCATGGCATCGTAGATGGTCTGTTCAATTTCTGCCCCGCTGAAATCTTCGCTGGCCATGGCCAGCTCAGGGTAGGAGAAATCCCGCAAGCGGTTGGGCCGCAGCCGCTGGATGTGGACTTGGAAGATTTCCTCCCGCTCCCGTTGGTTGGGCAAATTGACAAAGAAAATCTCATCAAACCGGCCTTTGCGCAGCAACTCAGCCGGCAAGATGCGGACATTATTGGCGGTGGCAACAATAAAAACGGGTTTGGTTTTTTCCTGCATCCAGGTAATTAGGCTGCCGAAGACCCGCTTGCTGGTGCCCGAATCTCCTGAAAACTCGCTGTTGACGCCGCCAAAGGCCTTATCCAACTCATCAATCCACAAAACACAGGGGGCCATAGCTTCGGCAATTTGGATCATCTGGCGCACGCGGCTTTCACTTTCGCCGACGATCCCGCCGAAGAGTCGCCCCACATCCAGCCGGAGCAAGGGCATGCGCCACTCGCGGGCTATGGTTTTGGCACAGAGGGACTTGCCGGTGCCCTGGATCCCGGCCAGCAAAATGCCCTTGGGGCTGGGCAAGCCATAGTCGCGGGCCTGGGCACTAAAGCTGTTGCGGCGCTGGCGAATCCAGGCTTTGAGGTTTTCCAGGCCGCCGACATTTTGCAGGGTCTCGGAGGGGTTGTAAAACTCCAGGATTTCCGTCTGGCGGATGTATTGCTTTTTCTCTTCCAGAACCAGGTCAATATCGCCCTCGCTGACCTTGCCTTTGGCGGCTAGGGCGCGGGCCAGGATCCGCTCAATGCGCTGCCGGGTCAGCCCTTGACAGGCTCGAACCAGTTGTTCCCGCGCTGGGCCGCTTAGCTCCAGTTGACGGGCAGGGATCGCGCGGGTAACGATCCGCTCAATTTCGTCGATGCTGGGCAGGGGAAAATCATAGACTACAATTTCCTCGCGCAGCTCGGCAGGGACAACGGCTTCTTGGCCTAGGAGGATGATGGACTTGCGGCTGTGGCGGCTCTCTCTGGCCAGGGTTTTTAGGTAGCGGATAACGGGATAGTTATCTGAGCGTTCTGGATTTCTCAGGGTAGGGTTTAGATCCTTGAGAACACAAATAACCGCCTCGTCCTCTTTGATAGCGCCGATGCGGCCCAGAGCAGGCATCAATTGACCTTTGTTTTGGCCGTTGTCTGACCAGCCAGAGACGATATCCCAGATTAGGAGTTTGCGCTTGGGTTTGAGAGAATCGGCCAGAACTTGTAGCAGCTCCTCTGCTGGGGCTTCTTCGGGAGTAACCAGGTAGATCAAAGGGTAGCGAGCGCGAACCACCAAGTCCAGCAGCGTGAGAATGTCTTGGTGATTGCTGGCAAAGGCGAGATCTAAGGAACTCATGGATCTAGCTGCTAGCTGTAGGTAGTCTAGCAAAGGGATCCGGCTAGGGATGGATGGTTCCGTCGGGGAGGATGGCCCTGCTCAAGTCGACAAATCGATTCCAGCCGGGACTTAGTTTTGCGCCCTTTAGGTTTGCTCCTCTCAGATCCGTGCCGTCCAGGTTTGCTTCCCTTAGCTCGGCCCCACTCAGGTTGGCTTGCCACAGGTCGGCCCCACTCAGGTTGGCTTGCCACAGCTTGGCCTCGCTCAGGTTGGCCCCGCTCAGGTTGGTCCCGCTCAGGTTGGCCCCGCTCAGGTCGGCCCCGCTCAGGTCGGCTCCACTCAGGTCGGCCCCGCTCAGGTTCTTGGCATTCGCCTGACCGTTGACAATTTCCCAGACCAGCCGCCACTTGGGATCCATCTGCGTCTCGGCAGAGACCAGAGTCCCCTTCAACGTGGCCCGGTGCAAGTCGGATCCCTGAAGATTCACTCCCCTCAGGTTCGCCCCGCTCAGGTCGGCCCAGTTCAGGTTGGCCCTGCTCAGGTCAGCCCTGCTCAGGTTGGCTTGCCACAGCTTGGCCCCGCTCAGGTCGGCCCCGCTCAGCTTGGCTTGGTTCAGGTTGGCCCCGCTCAGCTTGGCCGAGATCAAGTTAGCCCTGCTCAGGTCCGCCCCGCTCAGGTTGGCCCCGCTCAGGTCAGCCCTGCTTAGCTGGGCCCAGCGGAAATCTCGCTCTCCCGCTTCATACCTTGCTCGGACATCTCCAACCTGTCGGAGGGGAAGGCGATAGGACCTTGCCACCTGCACGTGCTGCGGATCCTCCGCTTCCAGCAGCGTCTCCCAAGCCGCAAACTGCACCTCCCAGTTGGGATCATTTCGCATGGCCTGGATAACAAGCTCGGCCCCTCTGGATCCGTACTTCAGAGCACCCTTGATTGCTTGGATTCTCACCTTGGGATCCGGACTGTCTAGGGCTTGCTCAACGGCTACCAAGCCTCCCATGACCGGATCGGAGCCGGCCAATTGCTGCCCACCCAGAACAGGATCAAAGGTTTCCGCCACCGCTTGCCTCCCTGGTTTAGCCAGTACTTGGCGCTGAGAGAAAAGTTAGGAGTGAACTTGCCCATCAGGAAGGATGGTGCCTGTTAGGTCTTTGAACCATCCCCACCCAAAACTCAGTTTTGCGTCCCTCAGGTTTGCTCCTCTCAGATCCGTGCCGTCCAGTTTTGCTCCCCTCAGCTCGGCCCCACTCAGGTTGGCTCGCCACAGCCTGGCCTCGCTCAGGTTGGCTTGCCACAGCCTGGCCTCGCTCAGGTTGGCTTGCCACAGCTCGGCCTCGCTCAGGTCAGCCCTGCTCAGGTTGGCCCTGCTCAGGTTGGCTTCACTCAGGTTGGCCCTGCTCAGGTTGGCCCCGCTCAGGTCGGCCCCGCTCAGGTCGGCCTCGCTCAGGTTGGCTTCACTCAGGTTGGCCCTGCTCAGGTTCTTGACATTCGCCTGACCGTTGACAATTTCCCAGACCAGCCGCCACTTGGGATCCATCTGCGTCTCGGCAGAGAGCAGGGATCCCCTCAACCTGGCCCAGAACAACTTGGATCCCTGAAGATTCACTCCCCTCAGGTCAGCCCCGCTCAGGTCGGCCCAGCTCAGGTCGGCCCTGCTCAGGTCGGCCCTGCTCAGCTTAGCCTGGCTCAGGTTGGCCCTGCTCAGCTTGGCTTGATTCAGGTTGGCCCTGCTCAGCTTGGCCAAGATCAAGTTAGCCTGGCTCAGGTCGGCCCCGCTCAAGTTGGCCCCGCTCAGGTCCGCCCCGCTCAGGTTGGCTCCACTTAGGTTGGCCCCGCTCAGCTTGGCCTGGTTCAGGTTGGCCCTGCTCAGCTTGGCCTGGCTCAGGTCAGCCCTGCTCAGGTCGGCCCCACTCAGCTTGGCCTGGCTCAGGTCAGCCCTGCTCAGACTGGCCCCGCTCAGGTTGGCCCTGCTCAGACTGGCCCCGCTCAGGTTGGCCCCGCTCAGCTTGGCCTGGCTCAGGTCAGCTCTGCTTAGCTTGGCCCAGCGGAAATCTCGCTCTCCCGCTTCATACCTTGCTCGGACATCTCCAAGCTGTCGGAGGGGAAGGCGATGGGCCTTTGCCACCTGCACGTGCTGCGGATCCTCCGCTTCCAGCAGCGTCTCCCAAGCCGCAAACTGCACCTCCCAGTTGGGATCATTTCGCATGGCCTGGATAACAAGCTCGGCCCCTCTGGATCCGTACTTCAGAGCACCCTTGATTGCTTGGATTCTCACCTTGGGATCCGGACTGTCTAGGGCTTGCTCAACGGCTACCAAGCCTCCCATGACTGGATCGGAGCCAGCCAGTTGCTGCCCACCCAGAACGGGATCAAAGTTTTCCGCCATCCCTAACCTCAAGTTAACCTCCCAACCACCTGCTGCTGCATAAGGGTCTTTTGAGTTTGCAAATCTACTACCGTTACCCGCAAAGTTCGCCCAGCATCGACGGCAAAGGTGACCTGCAAACGATCCACTCCTACCTGCCCTGGGGGCTTGAGAGGAATGGAAAGCTGCTTGTGGCTCCCAAGGGGACGAAAGCTAGAAGCTGCGCTGCTGTTGCGAATCTGCATCCGACCGTCGGGACCGTAAACAACTTCGGTTGCCCCTTCCTCGGCCATCTCACCAACCACCAGGTTGATGTGGCTTTGTCCATTGGCGTTGGCCTGCAAGGGAGGCAGTTCCACCGTGGCAGGATAGGCCGTGCCGCTCTTAAAGAGAGGGAAAAAGTCGGGCGCCTGCAAATAGGGATTCCAGAGCCGCAGGGCGTAGGTATGGCGGAGATGATCTTGAAGGCGGGCAAACTGGGTGAAGGCCAGAGCGCCGTGGGCCACTGCCTCAAACGGCTTGTGGTACTTAACCTTGTCGCGGCCAAAGAGGCTAATGACCTGATGCTGTACCCCTGGAATGAGGCTGGTGCCACCCACCAACACCACCTGGTGGATATCTCGTTTAGAGATCCCTTTGTTGTGGGCTTTCTCGATGACCTCATCGATGGCTTCTCTTAGCCGCGTCAGCAGGCCGCGCTCTTCCAACAGCTCCTGGAGTTGTTCGCGCTGAAGCATTAAAGTGTGGGTCTCAAAGGAGTCTTCATCCAGCCAGGCCTCGCTGGCCTGAGAATGGCTGGAGAGGCGGATCTTGAGCCGCTCGGCAACCTCGCACAGAACCTGGAAGCTGCTGGCCGGAACCTGCTGTCGCTTGCGGCCCAACTGCTCCAGCAGCCATTCGGCAATCCAGATATCGATATCGACGCCGCCACAGCCATAGGCCCGGTCAGTTTTGGCAATGACCTCAGCTCGGTAAGCAGTGCCCTGCTTTGGCTTCAAGATTTTGACCAAAGAGAGGTCGAGAGTTCCGCCCCCCAAATCAACCACCAAAATCAGGGATCCCGGTTCCTGCACCCCGTAGCCCAAAGCAGCCGCGGTGGACTCGTCGAGGAACACAACCTGTTGGATCCCTAGGGAGCCAAACACCTCTTGCAGGTTGTGCAAATAGGCCTCGTAGGCTCCCACCGGCACGGTCAAGATCACCTTATCGGGCTGCCAGCCCTCCGCCTTGAGTTTGGCAAGAAGCTGCTGCAGAAAGATCCGCGTGGCCTCTTGGGCTGTGTAGGCCTGTCCATCCACATAGGTTGGGGCCGGCTGGAATTGTTGAGAGAGATCCCGCTTAAAGCCTTTGAATAGGCGCTTGGGATCCCGTTTGGCTTGGGCAGGTGCCCCAATCAAAAATTGCTGGTTTTGGCCGACAAAGAGAACCGAGGGAATTAGAGGCGGGCTGCCGTCGTAGCGGTGGGTGATCCCTGGTATGTCGATCACAATGGGCTTTCGATTTTGATAGGCACAGACCACCGTATTGGAAGTGCCAAAATCAATAGTCAACGTCGTCATGCTGCCAGGGAAGGTAGAGTGCGACTGACTTTGGCTCGAACTAAAACTTGATCCCTAAGTCGATAGCCCACAAAGCGAACGTAGACCGGCTCGCCCGCCTGGATATCCTCCTCATCTGCCTGGTGGCTTTCTGGGTCATAGGCCACCTGTTGCCACACCTGGCCAATGGTTTCCAACTGCCAGTCTTCCAACAAATTGCCCAGACAGGTCAGCAAAGCCAAGACTTGCTGGGCAGGGTAATCCGGTCGCCTCTGCACAACCTGCTGCAGGGTGGGGTATTGCATCAAAAGAGGCTTGAGCTTTTCCACTAGTTCGGCGCGGATTTGATGGCGCAATTGCCCTTCCTGCTGTTCTAGCTGTTTGTGCAGCCGCTGCACTTCCTGAGCCGTTTCTGCAGGCTCCAATGCTAGCTCGATTCCGCTGAAATCTTGAACTAGCTCGATTCCGCTGAAATCTTGAATAAGGCTCGGCAAGGGCACTTGCAAAATGCTGGCCGCTCGATTGAGATCGGCTAACTTCAGCTTTTCGGCCTGGCCAGTTCTCAGGGCATTTAGGGCTCCTCGACTCAGTTTGGCCTTTTGTCGAAGCTCTCGCCAGGTTGAGATACCGGCAGCCTGCATGAGATTGCGCAGCAGGGTATCATGACTTTTCGTATCATGACTTTTCATTTCATCAGAGTTACGACTCCAAAATGGAATCCTAGCCAGAGTCTTTTGGATCCCTTTGGTTAAACCAGACAGGGGATCCAGAAAGGGGTTTGGGGCATTCATAAACGCTCTACCTGACGCTGGACATTTTGTTCTATGACTGGGGCCTGGTCATATTCAGGCAACAGCTCCCTTTTTTGAACTGTGCCCAATGCCCTTTCTATTTCCTCAGTTAGGTCAAGGCAGCCCTTGCCTTTGACATTAAGCACGCGCTCAATCACGTTGCCATCTTTGTCGATGATGTATTCAACCTGTTGATATTCCGCCACGATTCCTCCTCAGGCCCAACGTCCCAATACAATTCTGACTTGCCCTTTTTCGTCCACAGATTCCGACTCTACGGTAAACCCCTTCTCCGCTGCCGTTGCAAGGACGGCGTGATAAGCATACCTGCGCTGAATTTTGGGGATAAAGTCGGGAAAGACCTGGCGGTCATATTCAGAGATTATTGCCTCGTAGTGATCGCCCTTCCACTTAAAGCCAATATCGTTGCTAGCAGCACTTAAGTACTTTCTTCGGATAACAATGTCTGCCGTCTGAGGTCGCCTATCGCCTAGGTAGCCATATAGAGGAAGGTCGGATCCCTCTTCTATGTGAGAGTAGCCAACATCGTTTAGAGCCTTTATCAAAGCCTCTCGGTTCTTAAACTGAGTTTGGATGTACGTGAAGTGCGACATTCTCTCCTCCTAAAGTTAGAGTCTTTCTTGCTTCACCTCACCTGGCTATGGGTGCCCTTTGTTTTTTGACCGAGGAGCACTTGGGTCATCTCTATCTTCGCACTATCCCCTGCCAAAGCCCTTAGCTCAGCAAAGGCTGCTTCAAAGTCTCCTTACTTTTTAAAGCAGGCTTCATCCAAAAATCTCCAGAATCCCGCCACAGCAAGGCCACGCCTCTATCCTAAAGCAGCTCTCTTGGATTAAAAAGTGTTTGCTAGGATACAAACCTGCGTGGCCCTAGCCAAAGAACAGAAGTGTTCACTTCTCCTTGGGCTTCTCGGCTGGGAGATGCCGATTGGGATCCGACGTAGCAGGAGGAGGTAGTTGAGGGGTACTGGGGTAACCAAACCAGATGGTTGCCAAACCTTTGAACCAAAGGGAGAGCCAGATCCACTGCCACTGAAAATCAAGTTTTGCGCCTTCTAGGATGGCATTGTCTAGGTTGGATCCCTCCAAGTTGGCGTAGCTCAAATTGGCCTTCCTCAGATTGGCTTGGCTGAGGTTGGATCCTCCTAGATCCGCTCCAATGAGGCTGGCTCCACTTAGGTTTGCCCCGACCAGTTGCACCCCGTTGAGCTTGGCCCAATTCAAGTTAGCGCCGCTCAGGTCAACCCCACTCAAGTTTCTCTTGGAGGCTTGACCGTTGACGATCTCCCACACCAGACGCCACTTGGCCTCGATCTGGGTTGCAGGAGAAAGGATCACCCGCTGCAGACTGGCCAGCTCCAGATCTGCCCCCCTCAGGTCGGCACCGCTGAGGTTGGCTCCGGCCAGATAGGCCCTACTCAGCTTGGCTCCACTGAGATCGGCGTGGGTTAGGTTGGCCTCGCCCAGCTTGGCCCTCTTTAGATTGGCTTCATCTAGGCTGGCCTCGCTTAGATCTGCCCCAATCAAATAAGCCTGGCTTAGGTTAGCTCCACTGAGCCTTACCCCGCTGAGGTCTGCCCGGCTGAGGTTGGCCTTTCTCAAGTCCGCCCCTCTCAAGTCTGTTTGGCTCAGCTCCTGCGAATGGGCGCCAGCATGGAAAATCATGAACCACCAGCTACTCTCCGAGCTGGCCTCTCCAGAAATCACCGTCCATCTCAAGCTAGGCAAGTTCAGGTCTGTCTTGCCCAGTTTGGCTTCGCTGAGGTCGGCCCCGATGAGGCTGGCCCCCCTTAGATCCGCGCCGTTGAGTTTAGCCCGTCTCAGCTTGGCTCCGACGAGGTTGGCTTGCGTCAACTTGGCCCCCACAAGTTTGGCCTGGGCTAGTTCGGCCTTGATCAAGCTGCTTCCACTGAGGTTGGCACCGCTTAGGTCTGCCCCGCTGAGATCCGCTTGGTTTAAGTTGGCCCCCCTCAGATCCGCCTGGCTTAGATTGGCTTTGCTCAACTCTGCCCACTGTAGGTCTACGCCGCAGAGGTTGGCCCCGCTCAGGTCGGCTCCCACCAAGCTCACGCCAGGGAGCCTGATCCCGCTCAGATTTGCCCAGCTCAAGTTTGCCCCGCTCAAGTCCGCCTGAGCTAGGTTTTTTCCCTGAGCGTGGCCGTTGACAATTTCCCAGACCAGCCGCCACTTGCGGTTTATTTGGGTTTCAGGGGAAAGGATAGCTCCCCGCAGGCTGGCCAGTTGCAGGCAAGCTGCGCCCAAATCGGCCCGACTGAGGTTGGCTCCCTCCAAGCTGGCCCACCGGAGGTCGGCTCCCTGGAGGTCGGCTTCCTGCAAGTTAGCACCGACAAGCCTTGCCCCCCTTAGGTCTGCTTGCGCCAAGTTGGCCCCCCTCAGGTCAGCCCAATCCAGGTCTGCCCCGCTCAAGTCCGCCTGAGCTAGGTTTTTCCCCTGAGCGTGGCCGTTGACAATTTCCCAGACCAGCCGCCACTTGCGGTCAATTTGAGTTTCGGGGGAAATGACGACCCACTTCAGGTTGGCGTCTGCCAGATTAGCTCCTTGCAAGTTGGCGCCAATGAGATTGGCCCCCATCAGGTTAGCTCCCTTTAAGTTGGCTCCTCTCAGATCTGCGCCGCTGAGGTCTGCCTGGCTGAGGTTGGCTCCAATCAGGCTGGTGTGGCTTAGATTGACCTGGCTCAGCCTTGCCCGAACTAAACTGGCCCCGCTTAAGTCGAGCCCCCTTAGATCTAGCCGGCTGAGGTTGCCCCCCCTCAGATCTGCCCAGCGAAAGTCCCGCTCGCCGGCTCGATATCTCTCTTCAGGGTTTCCAACTGGACGTAGGGGAACGGGATATCTTTTTGCTACTTGCACCAGTTGAGGGATGCCAGAGTTCAGTAGGGTTTTCCAAACCGCAAACTGCACTTCCCAATCCAGGGGTTGTAGCATTGTCTGTAGAAAAAGCTTTCTGCTTCTTTCGCCAAAACTTCCCATAGCTCCATTTCCGCTAACGAGATCCCCCCTTCTAGGAACTAACTGAACGGCTTCTGAACCACCGGCAACTCCCTCAGCTTCAGCCTGTCCACAGTCTCTTGTAGCCACGGCCCACCCCCTGTTGGCTAGCTTCGTCTCTATTTTTACCTTGACCCTGGAGAGGTCTCAAGTCAAACTTGAGGGGTTCTCCGCAGGAAGTCAGTCTTAATCGAGTCTTAAGATTGTCTAGAACATTTCAAGCATGCCAAGCTTGAGAAGAGGAGTTCAAACCTGGAAAAGGGATCCCTTGTGCCAGACAATTGAATTGATGGTTATTTCAAACTCGATTAAGACGTTCTCTAGGCACTCCGCGCTGCCGGTGCGTTCGCGACTGCGTTGCGTAGCAGTAACAACATAACGAACCGTTTCAGCTACCCATGCCTCAGTCGGTCTGGGCCAAGGGATCCCGGCAACGCTCGCAGGCAGCAGGTAGATAAAGGGTGTCGCGGCGGCCAAACCACTCGTAGCGGTGATCCCGGATCTGGGCGTAGCCCCAGTCTCCCAAAAGCTTAAGGCCGGGGAGGTTGCGGTAGAGGGCCAGCCACAGGGATCCGCTGGGCAAGAGGGCGGCAATGTGTTCGACGGCGTCGGATCCCTGCCAGCGGCGCTCTGGCTGCTCCAGGTCGATCAGGATCATCCCCAGTTCCATCTGCTCGGGTGGGATCCCCCATTGGGCCAGGGTGGCCGTGTCTTGCATGGGGGCGTAGCGAAACTGCTGGCCGCGATCCAGTTGCTCTAAAAGCTTGACCCCATTGGCGCAAAGGTTGCACAGGCCGTCGTAGATGACCAGGTAGGGCATAGGGATCCTCAGGCAGGGGGCTGGGCCAAAATCCGGGCTTGGTAGTCGGCCTCGGAAAGCAGTTGCTGCGGCTGCCGATCCAGGAACAACCGGCCCAAGAGGTGATCGTATTCGTGCTGGAAGATGCGGGCCGGAAAGTCCCGCCAGACCACCTGCTGCCGCGATCCCGCAGGGGTGTAATACTCCACCTCCACCTCGCGGGCACGGGCCACCAAGCCGCGGCAGTTGGGCACGCTCAAGCAGCCCTCCCACCCCAACACCTGCTCGTCACTCAAGGCCAAGGGACGGGGGTTAATCATGACCAGGGGCTCCATCTGGGGTGCATCGGGATAGCGAGGGTTGGGACGGGAAGCCACGATGAGGATCTGGAGAGGGGATCCCACCTGAGGGGCGGCCAGACCCACCCCTTGCGCCTCTTTCAAAGTGGCGAGCATCTCTTCAATTAGGCTTTGCAAAGCCGGCGTCCCAAACTCGGCGACCGGCTCAGCCACCTGCGTCAGGATGGGATCCCCTATTTGGTGTAGACGCAAGCCCATAGTGTAATTTTTCAAAGCCTCTTCTCCCAGTCTAACGGGGATCCTGGTGGGCAACCTTGCTAGCGATCTTTGCGGCTGGCTACCGTTTCCAAAGCCAGCTTGGAGCGCTTCAGCCCCTCAGGAATGGGGATGGGGTAGTGGCCGGTAAAGCAAGCCGAGCAAAAGGAATTGGGATCCCGACCTGTGGCGGCCAGCATGCCTTCCCAGCTCAAGTAGGCCAATGAGTCCACCCCGATTTTCTCGGCAATTTCTGCTACCGAATACTTGGCGGCAATGAGCTGGTCTTGGCTGTCGGTGTCAATGCCGTAGAAGCAGGGATGGGTAACGGGGGGGCTGGAGATGCGCATGTGGACCTCCGTAGCTCCTGCCTGGCGCAGGGCTTTGACGATTTTCTGGCTGGTGGTGCCCCGCACAATCGAGTCGTCTACAATCACAATCCGCTGCCCCCGCAGCACGTCTTCGAGGGGGTTGAGCTTCATGCGAATGCCCCGCTCCCGCATCGACTGGGTGGGCTGAATAAAGGTGCGGCCCACGTAGCGGTTTTTAATCAGCCCTTCCGTGTAGGGGATCCCCAGTTGGCGGGCATAGCCAATGGCTGCCGGTGTGCCGGAGTCGGGCACCGAGATCACCCAGTCGGCCTCTGCCGGAGCTTCTTTGGCCAGTTGTTCTCCCAGCCGCACCCGGTAGGAGTAGAGGCTCTCCCCGTGCATGCAACTGTCGGGGCGGGCAAAGTAGATCATCTCAAAGATGCACAGTTTGGGGGTGGCCTCGGCCCAGCGCAGCGATTGCAGCCCTTGACGGTCAATCCACACCAGCTCCCCCGGCTCCACCTGGCGCAGATAATCCGCTCCAATGATATCCAAAGCACAGGTTTCCGAAGCCAACACGTAGTGCAGTGGCTGGGCTTCTGGGTGGTTGAGCGTGCCGTCGCTGCAGAGGATCCCCAGCCTCTGCGGTTGCAGCAGCTCCTGTCTGGCGGGGTTGCTGCTCAAAAGCCCCAACACCAGCGGACGCACGCCGTAGGGATCCCGCGCCCCAATCAGACCCTCTGGCGTGCCGATAACCAGACTGAAAGCCCCGCGGCAGCGGCGCAAGGCTTGACAGGTGGCTCCCACCCAGTCTTGACCTTGGTTCACTGCCTGGGCAATGGTGTGGGCAATACATTCCGAGTCGGTGCTACCGGTGAGGTGGCACTCGGCAGCTTCCAGTTCACGCCGTAGCTCTTCGGCATTGACCAAGTTCCCATTGTGAGCCAAAGCCAGCGGCCCCAAGCGGGTTTCCACAATCACCGGCTGGGCGTTGGCCATGCGGCTGGATCCCGTAGTGGAGTAGCGGGTGTGGCCTACTGCCAGATCGCCGCTGAGCTGGCCTAAGTTCACCTCGTCAAACACTTGGGAAACCAGCCCCATTGCCTTGTGGACTCGGCAAAAGGCCCCCTCAAAGGTGGCAATCCCCGCCGATTCCTGGCCGCGGTGCTGCAGGGCAAACAGCCCAAAGTAGGTCAGCTTGGCCACCTCCTCGCCGGGGGCCAAAATGCCGAACACGCCGCAGGCCTCTTTGGGCCCTTCCTGAGCTGGCGATGGTTCTGCTTCCACCTTTGCTGCCATGGATCCCCTCTTGCTGTGGCACTTATCAGTCTAACCCGAGCGCTCTTGAGATCTCACCGCCAAGGCGGATCCCATGCGATTGGTGACACCCATAGTGTTTGCAAAAAATTGAGGCTCTATCTATAGTGTTAGGAGCACTTGCGAGACTCTGCTTTCGCGGTTGAGGGAGCAGGACGGTGCGGGTTTTTGAGTTGAACGCTGCCGAGACTCGGTTTTCCTAACAAACCCCCAAGCTTGTGTTGTGAGGAGCCAAAGCCCATGAAACAGCAGCCCCCTAGGTTCCGTCAGAGCTGGATGTTGGCAATCTCTGCGATGAAAGCCAGTGTAGCCGCTTTTGTGTCGTTGTCACTGGTGGCCTGCCAAGAAGATGGCCGCGAGCAACCCTCGGTTACCATTACTCCTGTGCCGGTAACGGTTGTGGCACCGACGCCCACGCCTTTTCTCGTCCCCAGTCCCCTCCCGACGCTCACTCCCGTCCCGACGCCTCTGCTCACCCCGACCCCCACTCCACTCTTGAATCCGTTCCCCAGTCCTTCCCCCACCGCATCCTTCTCGGCGGAGCCACCTTCGATTGCCGTGGTATCGCTGGCGGACGCGCGACAGACGGTTCCTTTTAATGTCTTGGTGGCCGTGACAACTCCTGCGGGTTTGGGAGCTGGCATCAGCTTCCGGGTGGAAATCCGGCGGAACCCTCTCACGCTGACGTTTGATTTCACCGCCGCTGCCGTCGGCTGTCAGGCCAACAGCAAAACCTGCATTGGCACCATCCCCATTACCATTCCCGCTTCTGCTCCCACCGGGGAGTATGAAGTGACGGCGATGGTGGCGGATACCCAAGGCCGCATCGCCTCCGCCAAGGCTCCTCTGCGGGTGTTGCCTGCGCCCAGCCCTTCCCCTTCACCAACGCCAGCCGGCACCCCCAATCCCTTTCCCTCGGTATCGCCTTCGCCTAGCCCCAGTCCTACTCCCAGCCCTTCGCCAACGCCGACGGCCAACCAAAGGAGCGCCCCAACTCCCTAGGGCAGCTCTTGAAGGACTTGCCTCAAGGTGGCGACCAAGCGTTCAATGTGGGTTTCCTCGATGATCAAAGGTGGGGAAAGGGCGATGGTATCACCTGTGGTGCGGATCAGCACGCCCCGTTCGTAGCAGCGTAAGAAAGCTTCAAAAGCCTGCGCTGTCGGTCGGCCAGGGATCCCTTCCAATTCAATGGCCCCCACCAAGCCGAGGTTGCGCACATCGATGACATGGGGCAAGCCCCGCAGAGAATGGAGAGCTTCTTCCCAGAGGGGGGCGAGGCTGGCGGCCCGCTCCAACAAGCCTTCTTCTTGATACAGGTTCAGGGTGGCCAAGCCGGCGGCACTGGCAACCGGGTGGCCGGAGTAGGTATAGCCGTGGAAAAACTCGATGGGGCGATCCTAATCGGCTTGGGATACCTCTGGAAAGTTAGTATTTCCGCTCCTGAGGAAGAAAGCGGGTGATCACCACGGGACGATAGCTGATCTGGGGGGATCCCTCGCGAAAAGCGGCCAAGGTGTGCTGTAAAAACCGTTGATCATCCCGCTGGGGATAGTCTTCCCGCGCGTGGGAGCCGCGACTTTCCCGCCGTTCCAGAGCGCTGGCGAGGATCAAGGCCCCCACCGTCATGAGGTTGTCCAGCTCCAGGGCTTCGATGAGCTCGGTGTTCCACACGCTGCCCCGATCGTCCAGGCGCAAATCCTGCTCGTAACGCCGGCGGATCCGGTGCCATTTTTGGATCCCTTCTTGAAGAACCGATTCGCTGCGATAGACCCCACAATGCTCGGTCATGCAATCTTGAAACTGCCGCCGCACCTGATCAATGCGGCTTGCCCCGGATCGCTCCAGCAGCCTGGCGATCCGCTCGGCGGCCTGGTTGAGCAGGGATCCCTCGTCCAACTTCGGCAAGGCTCGCCCCCTGACGGCTTCTACCATAGCTGCCCCTGTGCGCCGCCCGAAGACCACGCACTCCAGAAGAGAGTTGCTGCCCAGCCGGTTGGCCCCATGCACCGAAACACAGGCCGTTTCACCGGCAGCAAACAGCCCTTCCACGCGGGTATGGGCATCCCGCAGCACCTGCCCATCCACCGTCACCGGGATCCCGCCCATGCAGTAGTGCACCGTCGGTCGCACCGGAATGGGATCCACAACCGCATCGATGCCCAGGTGGCGATGGGCCTCCTCCCAACAAAAGGGCAGCCGCATGTGAATGGTTTCTGCCCCCAGATGCCGCAGATCCAAATAGACAAAATCTTTTCCGTCGATCCCGCGTCCGGCCCGCACCTCCGTAACAATCGCCCGCGACGTGATATCCCGGGGGGCCAACTCCATCTGGCTGGGGGCATAGGCAGCCATAAAGCGCTCTCCTTTCCCGTTGATCAGATAAGCCCCCTCCCCGCGCACCGCCTCCGAGATCAACACCCCCACCGGATACAGGCCCGTGGGATGAAACTGCACAAACTCCATATCCTGCAGAGGCAGGCCGGCCCGCGCCACCATCGCCATGCCGTCGCCGGTCGAGGCAAAGTCGTTGGAGGTGGAGTTGTAGATGCGCCCATAGCCGCCCGTGGCCAACATGACTGCCTTGGCCCGCACCACCTCCAGCCGTCCGCTGGCCAGCTCCAGCATCACCACTCCCTTGACCTGGTTTTCTTCCAGAATGAGCTCCAGCACATACCATTCGCTGTAGAGCTTGACCCCAAAACGCTGGAGGTTGCTCACCAACTCGTGCAAAATGGCGTGCCCGGTTTTGTCGGCGGCATAACAGGTGCGCGGGTGGCTGTGTCCCCCAAAGGCCCGCTGGGCAATGCGGCCATCCGGCAGGCGGGAGAACAAAACCCCCAAGTGCTCCAGATCGATAATCACCTCAGGGGCTTCTCGGGCCAGAATCTCCACCGCATCCTGATCCGCCAGATAATCGGATCCCTTGACGGTATCGAAGGCATGGGCTTCCCAGGAATCTCGCGGATCGACATTTTGCAGGGCAGCGGCAATGCCCCCCTGCGCTGCTACCGAGTGGCTGCGAATCGGATGGGTTTTGGATACCAAGGCCAGGTCGAGGCCGGGATCCCGCCGCATGGCCTCCAAAGCCGCCCGGCAACCGGCCAGCCCCCCGCCAACGATGACAATGTCGTGCTCCAGCATGAATGGATGTGGGCAAACCCTCACAACGGAGAACCACCGCAGGCAAGATGGCGTCTTCCCATTATGCCTGCCCCCATGGCAGCAGCAACCGAACGTGGCTCATTCGCACCGGCAGTGCGGTTCCCGGCAATAGCCCTTTCTGGGGAACCCATCCAACAGGCTTGTCTGGATAGGATAGAAGCTGGAGCCTGCCCTTGATTTGGCTCTGAAGTTTGCTCTGGGCAACCGGTGCTCCTACGGTCAGCGCCTGGAAATACCGTTGACCTCAGCCCGGCAGGCAGCCCTAAACGGTTAACGTCAAGATTGAGTGCGGAGGATGGCTATGCGCATTGCTCAGATTGCCCCTTTGCATGAGAGCGTGCCCCCCAAGCTCTACGGCGGCACCGAGCGAGTGGTGTCCTGGCTAACCGAAGAGCTGGTGCGGCGCGGGCACGAGGTGACCCTATTTGCCAGCGGCGACTCCCAAACCCAAGCTCGCCTGATCCCTTTTCGGGAGCGGGCTTTGCGCTTGGATCCCACGGCCATCGACACGGTGGCGCCCCACATCCTGATGGTAGAGAAAGCCTTTCAGATGGCCGATGAGTTTGACATCATCCACGGCCACATTGACTACTACCCCTACGCCCTGGCCCGCCGCCATCCCCAAGTTTCTTTTTTGGCCACCCTGCACGGGCGGCTGGACATTCCGGAGCTGCAGCCTCTCTACACCGAGTTTCAGGACATCCCAGTGGTCTCCATCTCCAATGCCCAGCGGCGGCCCCTGCCCCAGGCGCGCTGGGTGGGGACGGTCTATCATGGTTTGCCCCTGAATCTGCACCGTTTCTATCCAGAAAAGGGAGATTACCTGGCTTTTCTGGGCCGGGTCTCGCCGGAGAAAGGGCTGGACACGGCCATTGAAATTGCCGCGCGGGCGGGGATGCCGCTGAAAGCTGCTATCAAGATTGACGCCGTGGATCGCCAGTACTATGAGTTAGAGATTAAGCCTTTGGCCAGCCGCCACCCCAATGTGGAGATCGTGGGGGAAATCACCGAGCAAGAGAAGAGCGAGTTCTTGGGCAAGGCCTATGCGGTGCTGTTTCCCATCCGCTGGCCGGAACCCTTTGGGCTGGTAATGATTGAAGCGATGGCCTGTGGCACGCCGGTGATTGCCACTCGCTTTGGCTCGGTGCCAGAAGTGATGGCCGACCGCCGCTCCGGCTTTATTGTGGACTCGGTGGAGGAGGCAGTGGAGGCAGTAGAAAAGGTGGGATCCCTTGACCGAGCTGGGGTGCGGCAGGTGTTTGAGGAGCGGTTTAGCGTTGAGAGGATGGTGTCGGAGTACGAGGCTCTTTACAACCAATTGGTGAACGAACGGCAGGAGCGCTCGAAGAAAGCCACCCCCGGCCTGTCAACCCTGCCTAGGTAAAGCTGGGGCTATCTGGGGGCTACTGTTTTGCTCCTTTGGTTGGGTGGGAAGACGCAGATGGCCGAAGACATCATCCAGATTCAGGATCAGTATTACATCCGCGCCAGCGCTTCCATGGTGGAGGCGCGTCCCCATGTCCTCAAGCAGGACAACTGCTTTGCTATTTTTGACCGCTTGGGCAACATGCGCCCCCTAGGCATCCGGGATCACGGCCTGTTTCGCGACGATACCCGCTTCTTGTCACGGCTGGTCTTGGATTTGCAGGGGAAACAGTTTTTGCTGCTCAGCTCAGAGGTGCGGGAAGACAAGGATATTCTGGCGGTGGATCTGACCAACCCCGAGTTCACCACCTCGAAGGGGCAGTTTATCGGTCAAGATACTCTGCATGTTCTGCGGACTACTTTTTTGTGGAACAACGTGGCCTACGAGCGGATTCGCATCCACAACTACGGCTCGGAGCCGTTTCGGGTGCCGCTTACCCTGCGCTTTGAGGCCGATTTTGCCGATATGTTTGAGATTCGCGGCATCCGGCGGACAAAGCGGGGACAACTGCTGCCAGCCCAGGTGAGCTCAGAAGGGGTAACCTTGTGCTACCACGGCCTGGACGGGGTGGAGCGGCAAACCCGGATCTTGTTTTCTCCTGCGCCGGACGTGGTTTCGGAAAAGCTGGCGCAGTGGTGGGTGCCGCTGGCGCCGCAGGAGGAGCGGGACTTAGAGGTGAGGGTCGTCTGCAGCTATGGCGGCGAGGAGATCCCGCTCTTGAGCTACCAGGAGGCGCTGCAGGCGGAGCGGGAGCAGCGGGCCGTGTTGCGCTCTCTGGCCCACCGCATCGATACTGGCAACGCCCAGTTTAACGAGTGGCTCAACGCCTCGCGGGACGACCTGGTGATGATGCTGGCCCGCACCCCCTATGGGCTCTATCCCCACGCCGGGGTGCCTTGGTTTGCCACGGTCTTTGGCCGCGACGCGCTAATTACCGCCTTGGCCACCCTCTGGTGGTTCCCCGACTTGGCCCGGGGGGTGTTGCTGTACCTAGCAGCCCACCAGGCTCAGGAGGTGGATCCCAGCCGCGATGCTGAGCCGGGCAAGATCCTGCACGAGCAGCGCTACAGCGAGATGGCCAAGACGCGCGAGATCCCCTTTGGCAATTATTTCGGCAGCATCGACGCCACTCCTTTGTTTGTGGTGCTAGCAGGGCGCTATGTGCGCCGCAGTGGGGATCTCGAGCTGTTGCGGCAGTTGTGGCCGAATATCGAGGCAGCTCTCCACTGGATGGACACCTACGGGGATCCCGACGGCGACGGCTTTTTGGAGTATGCCGGTAAGGCGCGGCGGGGCCTGCGCAACCAGGGCTGGAAAGACTCGGAAGATGCCATCTTCTATGCCGACGGATCCCTGGCCGAGCCACCCATAGCCCTGTGCGAGGTGCAGGGCTACGCCTACGAGGCCAAGCTGTTGGCGGCGGAGATGGCGGAGCTGTTGGGGCGGCACGAGCAAGCAGCGCAACTGCGGCAGCAGGCCCAGAAACTGCAGCAGCGGTTTTGGGAGCAGTTTTGGTGCGAGGAGCTGGGCGGCTATGTCCTGGCTTTGGACGGGCGCAAGCAGCCCTGCCGCGTGCGCAGCTCCAACATGGGCCACTGCCTGTTTTCTGGGATCGCCCACCCGCAGCATGCCGAGCGCATCGCGCGGCAACTTTTGGAGCCGGCTTTTTTCAGCGGCTGGGGCATCCGCACGCTGGCAGAAGGGGAAGGGCGCTACAACCCCATGTCTTACCACAACGGCTCCATCTGGCCCCACGACAACGCCCTGATTGCAGCCGGACTCTCCCGCTATGGCCACAAGGCGGCGGCGGCCCAGGTGTTGACGGCCTTGTTCGATGCCAGCCAGTTTCTGGAGCTGCGGCGGCTGCCGGAGCTGTTCTGTGGCTTTCGCCGGCGCCAGCGGGAAGGCCCCACCCTCTACCCGGTGGCCTGTCTGCCCCAGTCCTGGGCGGCGGCCAGCGTGTTCCTGCTGCTGCAGGCCTGCCTAGGCCTGGAGATCGACGGGCTGGCCCAACAGGTGCGCCTCACCCAGCCCACCCTGCCCCTGTGGCTGCCCCATGTAACTCTTGAGAACATCCAGGTGGGGCGGGGATCCCTGGACATCGGCCTGTATCTCCAGGCAGGAGGGGTGGGGATCAACGTCCTCAGGAGCACGGGGGAGGTGGAGCTGACGGTGAGGTAGGCTACCGCTCCTGCAGCATGTCCTGGATGGAAAGCTGATCCAGGTTCCAGAGAGGGCCGAGGATGGGGCGGGGATCCACCCCTTGCAGGCGGTTGCGCAGGGCCGAGAGCACCAGGGGGTTGAAGGTGCCGATCTGGGGCAGTTGTTCCTGGATGATCACTTGAAAGCGGTCGTAGAGGGCCTTGCGCTTTTCAAAGTCCAGCTCCCGCACCCCCGCAATAAAGATGCGGTCGATCTCCCGCTCCCAATCGCTCACTTCCACCCCTTCGGCGGGATTGCCGGGCAGATCCCCCAGGTTAAACAGGTGCAGGCGGCCATCGCTGCGCCAGATGTTGGAGCCGTTGTTGGGCTCGGTGCCGCCGCCGCCAAAGCCCAGCAACAAGGTTTCCCAGTCGCGGCTGTCGGTGCGCTGCACCACCGTGTTGAAGGCGATGGGGGTGAAGTCAACGGTGATGCCGATCCGTGCCAGGTCGGCCTTGATCAGGGCGCCGGTGGCCTCCCGCTGGTTGTTGCCGGCGTTGGTGATGAGACTGAAGCGGACGCGGTTGCCGTCGGGATCCCGTAGGTGGCCTTCGGCGTCGTAGGTATAGCCGGCAGCCAAGAGCAGTTGCCGCGCCTTTTCGGGATCGTAGTCGTAGGTGGGCAGGCCCTCTGCCGGGCTGAGGTAAAAGGGGCTGGCGGGGGAGAAGACCGAGTGCTGGATCTCGCCCAGCCCCTGCAGGACGCTCTCGACGTAAAATTGCCGGTTCAGGGCGTGGGCCACCGCCCGGCGGAAGTTCAAATCGTTGAACCAGCGGCTTTTGACGGGATCCACAAAGGGCCGTCCGGTTTGGGGGTTGCGGGCCCGGCTGAGGTTGAAGGCAAAGAAATTGTTGTTGAGGGTGGGGCCGAGATTGTAAATCCTGAACTGATCCCGTTCTTCTTCCCGCTTCAGGAGCTGAAAATCTCTGCCTCGCACCGAAAACACGTCGGTCTCGCCGGAGCGAAACTGCAACAGGGCCGTATCTTCCGAGTCCACGATGCGCAGGATGACCCGCTCGATGCGCGGGATCCCTTCCCCTTTCCAGTAGTAGGGGTTGGGACGGTACACCAGCCGCTGTCCGGGGGTATATTCCTGCAAGATGTAGGGGCCGGCCCCCACCAATTCCTGCACCGGCGTGTCAACTCCCCAGGTCTGGAGAAAGAGGGGGTTGCCCTGGCCGTCCACCTGCTCCACAGTGGGCTGCAGAATGTGCTTGGGCAAGAGAGGGGATCCGGCCTGCAACAGGAAAGGGGCAAAGGGCTCCGGCAGGACAAACTCAACCCGCCGCTCGTCCAAGGCCCGCACCTGGGGCAGCGCCCCCGCCTCGCCGATGCGCAACACATCCCGCGCCGAGGTCGGGATCCGCTCGTCAAAGATGATGCGGTTGAAGGTAAAGTCCACATCTGCCGCTGTCAGGGGCTCCCCGTCCGACCAGCGCAGCCCCTCCCGCAAGGTGAAGACATAGCGCAAGCCGTCCTCAGACACTTCCCAGCCTTCCGCCAGCTCCGGCTTGGGCAGGAGGGTATCTTCATCGAGGGTGACCAGGCCCGCCTCCAGGTAGGCGATGGCGTCGCGGCTGGAGCTCTCGGTGGCCAGATAGGTGTTGAAGGTTTTGGGATCCGAGGTGACGGTGGCAATCAGGTGGGGCGGGCGGGCGGGGGCAGCACAGGCGCTAAGCCAGAGAAGGAGGATCCCTAGGAATAGGGGGGCAAAAAGGCTGCTCTTGAGCTGCTCTGTTGAGGTATTGCTTTGGCCTGCCATTTCCTTTGCTGAGTATCCGAGCAAGTTTGAGGGGGCCCGCCGGAGGCCCTCACCCCCGGCCCCTCTCCCAGAGGGAGAGGGGAGCTGGGATCGAGGCGGCAGGGGGTTTCACGACAATGGGGGCCAATTGGTTTTTTGAGGGAGCGATTGCTTGCCAGTTTGGCAGCTTGGGCAGGGCAACGGCCAGGTGCTTTCCGCAAGCCGGCGGCTCAGCGTTCCACCAGCAGGGCGACGGCAAAGGCAGCCATGGCCTCTCCCTGGCCGACGGGGCCGAGTTTTTCGTTGGTGGTGGCCTTCACGCCTACTTGTTTGGGCGATAGTTGCATGGCCTCGGCCAGGCGGGCCTGCATGGCGGGGATGTGGGGCTTGAGCTTGGGCTGCTCTGCCACCACGACGCTATCGACGTTGGCAATGCGCCAGCCCTCTTGGCTTACCAACTGCACCACCTGCTGCAAGAGGAGAATGCTGTCTGCCCCTTTCCAGCGCTCCTCTTCCGGGGGAAAGTAGTAGCCGATGTCCCGCAGGGCGGCGGCTCCTAGGAGGGCGTCCATGATGGCGTGGGTGAGCACGTCGGCGTCGCTGTGGCCCAACAGACCCTTTTCATGAGGGATCCGGATCCCGCCTAGGATCAGGGGGCGCCCTTCTACGAGACGGTGGATGTCATAGCCCTGGCCAATGCGCACTGTTGCGGCTCCCTTGGGAACACCAGCGAGACTTTTGCCAACTTCCTTCCAAGAGCTTGGCTCACCGGGAGAGGAAAAGCGGCTGTTGAGAACGACTTCTTTCTATTCTGCCGACTCGAGAGGGGAGGAGCAGATGGGACAGGAAGAACCGCTGTAGCAGTCGAAGCAGATAAGGTGGGATTTCCCGTAGGGATTGGTACAGCGCTTGGCCCATTGATAGTCGCCGTAGCTGAGCTCTTTCCCACAGACATCACACCTGGGCATCGTTTTCTCCTCAAAAGTCTTGTAGCCAGAAGAATACAGCGCTAGAGGGATCCGGGGATCCCTGAGTCTCTGGAGAGAGACGATCCGCCAGATCCGCAGGGGATCCCGTCTTCCAGCGGCGTCCAGCCCGGCTGCCAGAGATCCCGGTTTTTGAGGGTGGCGGCGTTGACCCAGAGGCGCACCTGGGGATCGCAGACGGCCCTCAGCTCGGCAAACACCAGCCCCCCTTGCCCCTCTTGGCGGGCAGCGACCTGAAAATGTCGCCAACCCATCACAGGCTGGACAGAAGTCCACTTGGAGCCCAGCAGATGGGGAAAGCGCTGTTTTTGGCGGGGTTTGCTGCGAGCCATAGAGCTGCTTGCCAACCTTGCTCCAGGGCTGTCCTCGGCTGGATGGGGGAGACCGAGGGCGATAGGATCGCTAGGGATGCTTCGGCATTCCAAGCTCCTTCCCTCAGCATATCCACCTATGGTGCAGCACAAGCAACGGCTTGGGTTCTCTTGGCAGCAGGTATTGCTGCTCCTCCTGGCCTGGCTGGTTTGGGCAACGGGACTGCCCCTGGTCGCGTCCAGCGCTTGGGCGGCAACTGAGCCGGCACTCTCTGGCAAACTCACAGGGCCGGAGTGGCGCCAGGCGGATCCTGAGGCCAAGCAGGCGTTTTGTCGCAAAGCCTTTCAGGCGTTTCGGGCCTCTCCTGCCCAGAGTTACATCATCAGCTCCAATGTGCAAGCTTTGACCCCAGAAGGTTTGTGTCAGCGGCTGGATCAGTTTTATCAGTACGCCATCCACGACGAGATCCCGCTCAACCAAGCCGCCAACATTGCCCCCTTGCTGTTCTCGGATCAGCCGCTGGAGCAGCCCTGATGCGCCAGGGATCCGCAAAGCTGCCGGCAAACGGATCCCAAGCCCAAGTGACCAGTTGAGATCATCTGCCCCCTGCTGTTGGGGCAGGTCTTGGCAGCAGGGTCGATAATAGAACTGTTCTCTTGCAGCTCTCAAGTTCTATGGCCGGCTCCGTCATTGCTCCTGAAAACCTGCTGGATCTTTGCGAACAGGGTGTGCAAAAGGCCTTGGCTGCCGGGGCCGACCAAGCAGAGGTGTTTGCCAACTCAGGCCGTGAGACGGAAGTAACTTTTGAGAAAAATGACCTCAACCTGGCCCGCAGCAGCAGCGAGACCCTGTTCGGCATCCGGGTTTTCTGCGGCGGCAGGCTGGGCTTTGCCACTTCCAACCGCCCGGAAGAGCTGGCCGAGACAGCGGCTGAGGCGGTGGCCATGGCCAAGGCTTCGCCGGCGGATCCCCTCAACGACCTGCCGGATCCCCAGCCTCTGCCCCAGGTGCCCTTTGCCCTCGACCCAGGCCTGCTGGAACTGGATGCTGCCGAGCTGACGCAACTGGGATCCCAACTGGTGGAGTGGGTGCGATCCAAAGATCCCCGCATCACCATCGACAGCGGCTCCCTCAGCGTGGAAGAGGATACCGTGGCCATTGCTTCTTCCACCGGCATCCGCGCCAACTACCACAGCGTCGAGGCGGGCGGATCCCTGTTTGGCATGGCCATCGATGGGGACGAGGTGGGCAGCTTTGCCTACGACGGCGACAGTGTGCAGAAGCGGGCGGAGCTGCTGCCGGCGCTGGAGCGGGCTTTTGAGCGCTTTGTGCAAAAGTGTGTGGGGGCCCTAGGGGCTAGGGAGGGGGAGAGTTTTCGCGGCCCCATCGTCCTGCCGCCGGATGTGGTGGAGGAGTTTCTGGGAGATCTCCTCTTTGTGCTGGGGGCGGACGCGGTGCGCAAGGGCAAAAGCCCGCTGGCGCAGAAGATGGGATCCCTGATCGCCAGCCCCCTGTTGACCTTGGTTTCCGAGGGGCTGGGCTTGCCCGGCCACCCCATCGAGCCCTTCGACCGCGAGGGGATGCCACGCCAAATTACCCCCCTGATCCACGAAGGGATCCTCTGCAACTTCATGTACAACAGCTACGAAGGCCGGGCTGCCGGCGTTCCCTCCAACGGCCATGCCACAGGGGGGGCGGGCAGCTTGCCGGGCGTGGGGCCGGCCTGTCTGAGCGTGGCCCCGGGGACAACCCCTTTGTCTGAGCTGTATGCGATGGAGCGGGGCATTATCGTCACGCGGCTTTCCGGCAGCAGCAACCCGATCACCGGCGATTTTTCCGGAGTGGTGAAGGGGGGCTTTTTGGTCAAAGGTGGCGAGAAGCGCCCCATCCTGGAGACCACCATTGCCGGCAACCTCTACGATTGTTTGCGCAATATCTCCGCCATCTCACAAGAGGTAACTGTTTTCAACGGCACCACGGCCTTTCCGGCTCTGCGCATCGAAGATGTATCGGTAACGGCGGGCTAATCCTGAAGCGGCAGGCAAGGCCCTCCACAGCCGGGCAGAGCATTTATGAACTACCCCACCGCGTAGGCGGGTGGGGTTTCCTCACCCGCTTGGCAGCAGAGCTTTTGTCTCTTCTTCTGCCCCAGTTGCTTCATAGATCCCGTGTACCGGGTCTCTGAAGTAGAGCTGAAGCATCCAAGACTCACGAGGCGGGTTCCCAACCCCGGTTGCTGTTCGCGGCAGCGGGACGGAGTCCAATTAGTAGCAACGTTGTAGAAAACCATCACCGTTCCCCTGTCCCGCGGTATCGCAAACCCACAGGCAGAACAGACATGGTAACGGTTACTTAGCTCTGCCCACTCCTTGTGAACAGCACCGCACTTGGGACAGCGCTGAGACGGCTTGAGGGTTTGCGTGGGAAGAAACAAGACCAAACCGCCCTTCTGCTCAATTTTGTAGGTCAGCAGCCGGTTGAGGGTTGCAAAACCTACCGACAAAATAGACTTGTTTAGTCCGGCCTTGCGCTTCTTCCCTTTACCTTTAGCTTTATGGGTCATGCCCTTGACGTCGAGTTTTTCAGTTACCCCGATGTCATAACGACTTGCTATCTCTGAGGTAACCTTGTGTTGCCAGTCTTTACGCTGACGGGCAACTTTGGCTTGGAGCTTGGCCTCTAGCCGGTTGATTTTCTTCCATCTCCTAGAAGCCTTCACTCCCTTCCTAGGCGCACGCTTCCGCCGTTTGAGCTTGGCAACCTTGCGAATTTTCTCCTCACTCCTCTGCGTAAACCGAGGATTAGCAACCTCATAGAACTCACTCCCGTCATATAGGGTTATGGCGGTCTCGGCGCCCAAATCGTAGGCGACGATGGACTCATACTTCAAGTCTGACTGGGAACCAAACTTAGACCGAGGTACTTCTACCTCTACAGTGAACGAAGCATACCACTGCCGTAAAGTTGGCTTGTAGACAATAGTTAGCGTGGTAGGCCTCCCCCAGTCCTTGGCTTTGCCCCGCATCCTCAGGGTGAGGCCCAGGTCATTGAGGGTAACGCTACCGTGCTTACCGTTGCTGGCTACT
>NZ_JANSJJ010000048.1:0-1143 GCF_047502715.1 Synechococcus sp. H55.10 | reverse complement strand
CCCTGGGAGCAAGTGTTGGTGGGATCCACTTCCCAAGCAGTGTTGGAGACCAGCTCCATTCCGGTGATTTTGGTAGAAGAAGAGGAGTTCGGAAAAACAAGAAATGCCATCGTAGGAGCGAACCAAGGTTGAGGGCTCGTCCTTTTGGAATTGTTTTGTCAGCCTAGCCGAGGAGATGTGATGAGTCTGCAATCGGTGTGGACTTACCTAAGTCAGGAGTTAGCCTCTCCGCTTTTGAGAGTTCCTTTGGCGGTGGCTTTGGGGGCCATTGGTGGATCCCTGAGCCGCTACTATCTCTCTGTCTGGTTTGCGGAGCGATTTGGCCCCAGTTTTCCCTACGGAACTTTGATCATCAACCTGTCGGGCTGTTTTGTTATGGGCTGGTTTGCCACCCTGGCCATGAAGCGACCCGAGATCTCACCGGAATTTCGCCTGCTGTTTGGAGTTGGCTTTTTGGGTTCCTACACCACCTTTTCCACCTATGAGTTGGATACCTTTAACCTCTGGCAGCAGCATCGCTTTGTAACTGGTTTTGTCTATTGGTTTGGCTCCTGTTTATTAGGAGCTCTGGCGATGGAACTTGGGATCCTGTTGGCGAGACTGTGGCGATAGCAACAAGGATTTAAAAAATTCAAGCGGAAAAGAGAGCTCCAAGCATGCTAGACAATGAACCCGAAGTCTACAAGTTAGATATCTACATTGGCGAGTCGGATCACTGGCAAAATAAGCCTCTCTACCTGGCTCTGCTGGAGCTGGCCCGTCGGCGGGGCATGGCGGGAGGTACGGTGGTGAGAGCCATTGCCGGTTTTGGCCGCAACAGCCACATTCGCAGCAGCAACCTTCTCGAACTTTCCACAGATCTGCCTATTTTGGTAACGTTTATCGACACGCCGGAGAAAATTAAAGCCTTTCTGCCGGATGTTAAAAATCTGGTGCGCGACGGTCTAGTTACTTGCCACAGCGTCCAAGTATTCCATCACGCTCCTCAGCACCAACCCTAGTCCCAATCCCCAATTGGATTTCCCATCCTCAGGAGCTGGTTATGCCCGATTCCCCTTGGCGCTTCATTGTTTTGCTGGGGATCGTCAGCCTCTGCGCCGACGCCACCTACGAGGGGGCCCGCAGCATCTCCGGAGCTTTTTT
>NZ_JANSJJ010000047.1:0-1145 GCF_047502715.1 Synechococcus sp. H55.10 | reverse complement strand
TCGTATCCGAGTGCTCAACGCCTTACGGCAATCAAAGGAAAATCATGCGTACCACCGCCAACGATTGCAACGCCTTACGGGCGTGCTCAACGCCTTACGGCAATCAAAGGAAAATCATTCTGAGGTAAAACGCACAACGCGCGAGGTGTTGTTGGCGTGCTCAACGCCTTACGGCAATCAAAGGAAAATCATCTGCCATCACCCCGCTGTGCGAAGCGGGCAAGGTCAGTGCTCAACGCCTTACGGCAATCAAAGGAAAATCATTGGGACTGAGGTACAAGAGCACCGAGGATGCCACGTGCTCAACGCCTTACGGCAATCAAAGGAAAATCATGGCCCGGCCACCAGGTGGAGCAACCCAGATTCTCGTGCTCAACGCCTTACGGCAATCAAAGGAAAATCATCCTATACCCACGCCGCCACATTACGCGGCGGCACCAGGTGCTCAACGCCTTACGGCAATCAAAGGAAAATCATTGCCGGGCGAGGTGGAAGCCATCATCCGGGCCCAGAAGTGCTCAACGCCTTACGGCAATCAAAGGAAAATCATACCTAGATGTTGGCCAAGACAAACTCACGCAGTGATGGGTGCTCAACGCCTTACGGCAATCAAAGGAAAATCATGGGCTGGCACAGATTCGTAGATCCCCCATCTATTACGGTGCTCAACGCCTTACGGCAATCAAAGGAAAATCATCTCCGCTGCGCCTAAGACTGCTCCCAGGTCTTCCTGTGCTCAACGCCTTACGGCAATCAAAGGAAAATCATAAGAAAACAACGAAGTGCAGGAGGAGTGATGGAAGAAGTGCTCAACGCCTTACGGCAATCAAAGGAAAATCATTGAGCCTTGCAGAGTCAATCCAGCAGCTTAGTTCTGTGTGCTCAACGCCTTACGGCAATCAAAGGAAAATCATACGTAACCACGTTTGAAGTAGGTGGGCTCTACCAAGTGCTCAACGCCTTACGGCAATCAAAGGAAAATCATCCTGCACTGATGGGTACCCCAGTACCAGCCTGGATCCGTGCTCAACGCCTTACGGCAATCAAAGGAAAATCATAGAGTGGCCGGCAATAGGTTATCTGCGCTCTCTAGAGTGCTCAACGCCTTACGTCAATCAAAGGAAAATCATGGGGTAGTCTTCTAG
>NZ_JANSJJ010000046.1:0-1145 GCF_047502715.1 Synechococcus sp. H55.10 | reverse complement strand
GGATTAGCCACGGATGGCCGGCGCCACTTCCACCGCCGCCAAATCCAGCGGGAAGTTGTGCGCATTCCGCTCGTGCATCACTTCCATCCCCAGGTTGGCACGGTTCAGCACATCCGCCCACGTCCCAACCACACGACCGTTGCTGTCCACAATCGACTGGTTGAAGTTGAACCCGTTCAGGTTGAACGCCATGATGCTGATCCCCAGCGCCGTAAACCAAATCCCAATCACAGGCCACGCCGCCAGGAAAAAGTGCAGACTCCGGCTGTTGTTGAACGACGCATATTGGAAAATCAACCGCCCAAAATACCCGTGCGCCGCCACAATGTTGTAGGTCTCTTCCTCTTGCCCAAACTTGTAACCCAAGTTCTGCGACTCCTCTTCCGAAGTCTCACGAATCAGGCTCGAGGTCACCAACGACCCGTGCATCGCACTAAACAGCGCACCCCCAAACACGCCAGCCACGCCCAACTGGTGGAACGGGTGCATCAAAATGTTGTGCTCCGCTTGGAACACCAACATGAAGTTGAACGTCCCCGAAATCCCCAAGGGCATCCCGTCCGAAAACGACCCCTGACCAATCGGGTAAATCAAAAACACGGCCGTCGCCGCCGCCACCGGCGCCGAGTAGGCCACCGCAATCCAGGGACGCATCCCCAAGCGGTAGCTCAGCTCCCACTCCCGGCCCATGTAGCAAAACACCCCAATCAAAAAGTGCAGCACAATCAGCTGGTAGGGGCCGCCGTTGTACAGCCACTCATCCAAAGAAGCGGCTTCCCAAATCGGGTAAAAGTGCAGACCAATCGCAGCCGAAGAGGGCACCACCGCCCCAGAAATAATGTTGTTGCCGTACAGCAAAGAACCAGACACAGGCTCGCGAATCCCGTCGATGTCCACCGGGGGAGCACCGATAAAGGCAATGATGAAGCAGGTGGTGGCAGTCAGCAGGGTGGGGATCATCAGCACCCCGAACCAACCGATGTAGAGACGGTTGTCGGTGGAGGTGACCCACTCGCAGAACTGCTCCCACACGTTGCTGGTTGAGCGACGTTGGATAACAGTAGTCATGATGGCAAACTTCCCTGAGGAAGCGCGAAGATTGACAACACAACCTTAAAACATCCGTTAAGTTCTGTCAACTGGCT
>NZ_JANSJJ010000045.1:0-12093 GCF_047502715.1 Synechococcus sp. H55.10 | reverse complement strand
GAAGCAATACATCCAGAATCAGTCAGAGGGTGCTATCCATCCCCACCCGGGTGGGGAATTCCGCACCTTACGTTAAAGTTTAAGGTTGAGGGTCTTCTCGGAGGTTGCGATGAGCCATCCAGCCAGCCCAGCGCTTGCACCGGCAGAAACCTCTGCCCCCATTCATGTGGTGGGCGGGGGGTTGTCGGGGACAGAGGCCGCCTGGCAAATCGCCCAGTTGGGGTTGCCTGTCCTCCTTTCGGAGATGCGCCCCGTGCGCCAGAGCCCGGCCCACCACACCGATCAGTTGGGGGAGCTGGTGTGCAGCAACTCCTTTGGGGCTGCGGCCAGCGATCGGGCGGCAGGGCTGCTCAAGGAAGAGCTGCGACAACTGGGATCCCTGGTGATGGCGACGGCGGATCGCCATGCCGTGCCGGCAGGAGGGGCATTGGCGGTGGATCGGGCCCGCTTCAGCCAGGCTCTCACGGCAGCCATTCAAAACCATCCCCGCATCACTCTGCGCCGGGAGGAGGTGACGGAGATCCCGGAGGGCATTGCCGTCCTCTGTACCGGCCCTCTGACCAGCGATCCCCTGGCTAAGGCGCTGCAAGCCTTTACGGGCCTGGAATACCTGAGCTTTTTCGATGCTTCTAGCCCCATTGTCGCCGGGGATTCCTTGAACCGGGCGGTGGTGTTTCAGGCTTCCCGCTACGACAAAGGGGAGGCAGCCTATCTCAACTGCCCTATGACGGAGGCGGAGTACGAACGGTTTTGGCAGGCGCTGGTGACGGCGGAGCAGGCGCCCCTCAAGGATTTTGAGCGGGAGGAGCGCAAGTTTTTCGAGGGCTGCCTGCCGATTGAAGAAATGGCGCGCCGGGGCAAAGAGACTCTCTGTTTTGGCCCTTTGAAGCCGGTGGGCTTGGTGGATCCGCGCACGGGATCCCGTCCTCACGCGGTGGTGCAGTTGCGACAAGAGGACAAAGCAGGGCAATTGTGGAACCTGGTGGGTTTTCAAACCAACTTGAAATGGGGAGAACAGCAGCGGGTTTTTCGGCTCATCCCCGGCCTGGAACAAGCGGAGTTCGTCCGCTTTGGGGTGATGCACCGCAATACGTTTTTGAATTCGCCCCAGCTTTTGTGGCCAACCTTGCAATTTCGTCGCCGACCGACGCTGTTTGCCGCCGGCCAGTTGGTGGGCACCGAAGGCTATGCCTGTGCTGTGGCGGGAGGGTGGCTGGCCGGACAGAACGCTGCCCGCCTGGCCTTGGGGCTGCCCTTGATCACGCTGCCCCCTGAGACGATGATG
This sequence comes from Synechococcus sp. H55.10, assembly GCF_047502715.1. Classification (NCBI taxonomy): domain Bacteria; kingdom Bacillati; phylum Cyanobacteriota; class Cyanophyceae; order Synechococcales; family Synechococcaceae; genus Synechococcus; species Synechococcus sp. H55.10. The sequence continues at coordinate 10,808 of NZ_JANSJJ010000045.1, read as the reverse complement.
GGATCCCTGTTTCAATTCATCAGCAGCGCCGATCCCAGGCATTTTCAGCCGATGCCGGCCAATTTTGGCCTGCTGCCAGAGCTGGAGGGGCGGAAGCTCCGCAACAAGCAGGAGCGCTATGGCCGCTACCGGGATCGGGCTTTGGCTGCTCTGACGGCAACCGGGCTGGTGCGCCAAGCGCAAAGTGCTTGAGGGAGCTGCGGGCAGTTCCAACGGTTGCATGAAGTCAAAGCCGAGATTGAGGGTTAAGTTGAAATTGCACAGATAAGCCCTGCAGAGGCCGATTGCGTTGGCGGGACGGAGTCCTTTGTGGAAAACACGCTGTGAATATTCTGGTTATCAATGCCGGTTCCAGCAGCCTCAAATCCTCTCTGTTCCTGACGGTTGAGGGCAAGGTGGAGGCCGCCCCCATCTGGCAAGCCCAGGTGGATTTCACCTACAAGCCGGGGGAGGCCCTCATCCAAACTCGCCGGCGAGGCGGTGGGTGGGAGCCTTTTCCCTCCGCTTCACCCGAAGGGGGGATCGGCCAATTGGCCCCGCTGTTTCAAAGCCTCTGGCAAGGGGAGGGATCCCTGCTGGCAGAGGCAGGTGAGATCGACGGCGTTGGCCATCGGGTGGTGCATGGGGGATCCCTGTACCGGCAGCCCACTTTGATTACGCCGGAGGTGGAACGGACGATCGAGCAATTGATCCCCTTGGCGCCGGCCCACAACCCTGCCGCGCTGGCCGGCATTCGTCTGCTGGGTCAACTGCTGCCGGGGATCCCACAGGTGGCCGTCTTCGACACGGCCTTTCACCAACAAATGCCTCCGGCAGCGGCTCTCTACCCCCTCCCCTATGCCTGGGCTGAACAAGGGATCCGCCGCTACGGGTTTCATGGCATTAACCACGAGCATTGCGCCCGCCGCGCTGCCGAGATCTTGGGCCGACCTCTGGCAGAGTTGCGGCTGATCACCTGTCACCTGGGCAACGGCTGTTCGTTGGCCGCCATTCGCGGAGGCAGAAGCGTGGATACCACCATGGGCTATACCCCTCTGGAGGGTTTGATGATGGGATCCCGGTCGGGGTCGGTGGATCCGGGCATTCTCATCCATCAGTTGCGCCAGGGCATGAGCGTGGATGAACTGGATCGGATCTTGAACCGAGAATCAGGGCTGAAGGGCGTTTCCGGCCTGAGCAGCGATATGCGGGTCATCTTGGAGGCAATGGAAGCCGGCCATGCCCGCGCCGAGCTGGCTTTTGATCTGTTTGTTCACCGGCTGCGCAGCCAAATTGGGGCCATGCTCATGAGCCTGGATCGCTTGGACGCGCTGGTGTTCTCTGGAGGAATTGGGGAAAACTCAGCGCCGGTGCGGGCGGCAGCCTGTGCAGATCTGAATTTTTTGGGGATCCAAATCGACCCGGTTTTAAATGCCGGATCGCCTCGCAACTGCGATATCAGCACTTCCGATGCTCCGGTGCGGGTTCTGGTGATCTCAGCCCAAGAGGACTGGGCCATGGCCACAGCCTGCCAGAGACTCTTGCAAGGAGAATAGGCAAAGGATTCTAAGGTCTCTTTCGGCCCGATTTTCTCCTTTTCGATGACCGGCTCGGTCGAGATAACCCCTGGGCTAGGAGTCGAACCTTTTCCGGCCAATTCCACTGCCCCCATCTTTACAGCTCCCCTCTCCCCCTGGGAGAGGGGCCGGGGGTGAGGGTCATCCCCCTGGGAGAGGGGCCGGGGGTGAGGGATGCCCTAAACTCAAAACCAAACTCATTTGAGGTCATGGGAAACGATGCAGCCTGCGCAACACACACACAGACGGATCCCCTTGCTGGTGCTCCTGAGCGCCGTTTTGGCAGGATGCGGGGGGACAACCGACAGCAGCAATCCCCTACCCTTGCCGCCGCCGATACCGGCCCCCTCCCTCACCATCACCGATCTCTCCCCGCGCACCGTCTCGGTGGGGCAAACTCCAACTTTTGTGGTGTCCTTCCGGGTGGAAGCTCCGGCTGGGATCCGGGGTTCCAACGCCTTTTTGGCTTCCGTCACCACTCCCCTAGGCAATTTCGTTACTTTAGGGGCTTTCGACGCTGCTCAATTGCCCGGCTGCTTCGTGGGGGCCACCACCTGCACCGTGACAGGGCTGACCCTAACCCAAAATCGCTTTACCCTCACTCAAACGGGATCCCATCAGCTCACCATCAGTGTGTTCGATCGGCAGGAGCGGCTGGGCAGCGGCAGTTTCACATTTAGTGGAGTGCTTTGAAAAAGGTACGGTGTGGAGTCGATAAGATCAGACCTCTGTGCTTGCAGACTTGGGCCTACTGCCAAACGCAGTCAACCAACAGCTTGTAGATCCCAATCTCCCCTGATGGGAGAAGGGCTGGACACGCTCACCTGCGGCAGCGCGGAGCGTCTGGACGCTGTCTTCAGCAGGAATGTGATTCGGAGAGCTCAACTCCGGTGATCTCAATCAGCACGAACCTCTGTTCAGGGGGATAGGTTTCAGTTGACTCAAAGAATAACAATTTTGACAAAAAAGACATCTTCTGTTTTTCCGGAGCTGACCTTTCGATAAGCTGAAGTCGATCACGAGGAACGGAGGCCTTGGGTTATGGAGCATGAAATTGTGTATCAACTAACTTTGGAATGGGCCGAAGCCGACCGGCGCCGATCTCAAACGGTTTCGCCCGTCCTCGCCAAGCTGGTCACCATCGGGCGGGATCCCAGCTGCGATGTGGTGCTCAACGACCCAACTCGCTCGGTTTCAGGAATGCATGCCGGGCTTTATCTCGATCCCAAAACTCTAAAGTTTTACATTCGCAACTTGACGCGGGATCGTTTGCCGCCTAAGCAACCCAACCCCATTTGGGTGAATGGCCGAAAAATCATTCAGGAAGAGCTTGCGCTTGAGGCCAATAGCCAAATCCAATTGGGGCGTATTGTGCTGGGCGTGAAGTCTATAGAGGCTGCCAGGAAAGATCAAGGGGTGTCCCTGAGTCGTGGCACTTTGGACACCCTCAAGGTTAAGTGCAGCCGCCTGGAAAACCCTCACTACCTGCCCCCGGAATATCAGGGCCAAAATTGCCCCTATTGCGGACATTTGGTTTTGAGTGCTTCGCTGGTGATCCCTCCTCCAGAGGCTGAAAAGGCTTCGCAATCTCCTGCCTAGAGAACCAAACCGTTCCATTTTTCTCCTGGATCCCAGCAGTTGCAAAAGGGATCCCAAGCCAACTCCAAGGTGACTCGTGAGGTTACGTTGTTCTGTGTTGTTCTCGATGGCCTCGTCACGATTTACAGAGGTGAACAAAAGCTATGCAAATTCAACTGAGCTGGGAAGATCCCATCACCGAAGAACAGCAGGAGCCAATTTTTCCATTGCCTCTCGCCTTGGGCAGAGAGCTGGCCCAATTGCCACAGGAATGGCAGGGGCAAGAAGTGGCCAGAGCGGTATTTGCCAGCCAGGAGATCTCCCGTTACCACGCCCTTATCTATCTCGGTGAGGGTGGCCAGGTCATCTACGAGGATCGCAGTGCCAACGGCAGCCGCATCAATGGGGAAAAAATCCGACAAGCACGCCGGGTGCTGCAGGGCGGGGAAGTGGTGGAGCTCGGCCCCTACAGCATCACCGTCAGTTTGCTGAGGGATCCCAACGCCACCCTGTTGATCGGCACCCCTACCCTTTTGCTGGAGCCCCGCACCGACCTCATTCGACCGGCCACCCAACCTGACACCGCATTTGAGGTTCCCCCGGCTTCCACGGTGGTTTTCGCCCCGGAGCAACTCCCCGAGGTGCGGGCCAGCTCAGACTTTCCGCCACCGGACTTGTTTCGAGCCGAGCAAATTGCCCTGAGCGCTCTCAAAGCCACCGGCCTACCCGTGGAGGAGACCCTCTATTTGGCGTTGGGCGGCGGTATGGGCAGCTTTGTCTGGGTGGATACCCTGCGCATCTATGGGGTCAGATCCGAACACATCCGCGTCATCAGCATTGCCCGCAAACCCTACGAACGGTATGAACGGCTGTTGACCAACTGCCAGATCCCCCGTTGGAAGCGAATTCGCTCCGGCTCCGATTCTTGCCCGGACAACATTTGGGGCTGGCCCGGCTATGCCTTGCGAGATGCTTGGCGCTCTTTTTTCTCCGGCCGATTGTTGGAAGCATTTGGCTTTTTGTGGCAGGTGTTTAGTGAACCTTTGCTGGCAGATACTTACACGCCGCGGGCGGGGGATGTATTTGCCTCGATGGATCGGGAAGCAGCTCGCATTGGCTGGGATCAAATGCTTTGTTACGGCCATATTCGCGCCATTCGCAAAACGGAGGATGGGCGATATGTGGTGGCCTATTCGGCAACGCGCCCCGGCCACCCAGATCACCGCTTTATGGTGGCCAAGTACCTGCATTTGGCGACTGGGTATCCAGCTATCAAATTGCTCAACGACCTGCAAGAGTTTCGGGAACAAACAGGAGATTTGAAATCTGTAGTACATGGATACGAGCCCCATGATCACGTTTATGAGCAATTGGAAAAACAGGGCGGCACGGTCTTGATCCGCGGATTTGGGATCGTCGCTTCCCAGGTGATGGAGCGCCTCTACCAAGCCCGCAAAGTCAACCCCCGCATCTCGGTGGTGCATCTGAGCCGTGCGCCCAAAGGCGGCAATCGCTTCGGACGGGCCAAACGGGCGGTGGAAAACCATTGGGAGTTTCAGCCTTTCAACTGGCCCAAAGGCACTTGGGGCGGGGTTCTGCGCGCCAAATTGGAAGCAGCAACTCCCCTGGAACGGCGCGAACTGCTGGAAGCCTGGGGCGGCACCACAACGGCAAGCCGGCGCAAGTGGCGGCGGATCGTGCGGCAAGGGCTACAGGAGGGCTGGTACTCGATTGTCTTTGGCAAGGTGGAATCGGTGGTTCTCGGCGACAAGGGCAAGCCGGTGACCTACATTCGAGGTACCCACAACAACACCCAATTGAAGGTGGAAGCCGATTTCGTTATCGATTGCACGGGCTTGGTTTCGGATCCCATGACCCATCCTCTCCTCAACGACCTGATTACCCGCTACAATCTGCCCCTCAATCCCCACGGACGCCTACATGTTTCCAACGATTTTGAGCTGGTGGAGATGCGCAACCGGGATGGGCGGATGTATGCTGCCGGGATCATCACCTTGGGTGGGCCCTATGCGCCGGTGGATACGTTTTTGGGCTTGCAGTACTGCGCCCATCGCTCGGTGGAGCACCTGGCTCGGCTGCGGGCGCCAGGCGTTAAAGGTCTGGAAGGGATCCGATCCCTGTGGCAGTGGTGCAAGTGGGCCTTGAACCTCAGCCCTTAGCCTTTGAACTGAAGCCAAACGAACTAGCGATTTTGGCCAACAAAACTGGAGGAAACAATGACACCAACTCTCATTGGCCGTTGGCAAACCCGCATTTTTTTGTTAGCTACGGTAGGTGTTTTAGCGACTTTACCCTTTTATTTTGGTCTCACCGGACATGGTGGCAGCCTCATCTATTTTTGGGTGCTGTTCTACGTAGGTCTGTTTGGCTGTGTTTGGGATGTCGTGTACAACTATTTGATGGGGTGGATGTGGGATCACGATTGGCCTGGGATCCTGCAGCTTTTGGCCGGCATTTGGGAAGGGCTTTTCTTGGGCACAGTCCTGAGGCTGGTGGGCCTTCCCCACATCCCAAGCCAACGGTTTGACCTGGGGGATTTTATTCTCCACTACAGCGTGGTCTGGGTTTGCCTTTACCTCAGCGCTTGGGTGGTGATGCGGATTTTGTTTCCCCGCTGGCGCTTTCGCGGTGGAGAGTGGCTGGGGCCATGGCCTCGCTCCGGCAACTAGAGCTGGAGGGATCCATTGCCGTTAGAATCGGGCTGGAAGAGCTCCCCGGATAAGCCTGGGTTTTGAACAGGTCTGTACAGGCTGAGGGGAGTTGAGAGTTGTTGCTAACCCAGAGTTTTGCCCCATGCAAGCCTGTACCCTGATGGCTCGCGCCAAGATCAACCTCTACCTGGAAATCCTCGGATCCCGTCCGGATGGGTATTCGGAGGTGGCGATGGTGCTGCAGAGCATTCGGTTGGCAGATCGTGTCCAGTTGCAGTGCTGCCCCCACGGGATCCACCTCACCTGCGATCGCCCAGAAGTGCCGGCAGATGCCCGCAACCTGGCCTACCAAGCGGCTGAGCTGCTGCAAAAAGAGTGTCAGGCCACTATGGGAGTGGAGATTCGCCTCGAAAAGCAGATTCCGGTGGCAGCAGGCTTGGCAGGCGGCTCGGCTGATGCGGCGGCAGTTTTGGTGGGGTTGAACCAACTGTGGGGCTTGGGCCTGACGGTGGGAGAGTTGCAGAGCTTGGCAGCCCGCCTGGGATCCGACATTCCCTTCTGTGTACAAGGGGGAACGCAACTGGCCACCGGACGCGGGGAAGTTTTGGAGCCGCTGGCCGATTGGGAAGGGATCCCGGTGCTCTTGGCCAAACCCAAGCACCTGGGGGTTTCTACCGCCTGGGCTTATCAGGCCTTTCGTTCTCGTCAGGAGAGCTTGGGGCCTGCACTGCCCACCTTGCCGCAGGTGTTGGCGGCTCTCAGCCGTCAGGATCTGCCGGCGTTGGCCAGGAGTTTGCGCAATGACCTGGAACAGGTGGTTTTGCCGGAGTATGCGATTGTGGGCGAATTGCGCCAATCGCTGCTGGCGGCAGGGGCACTGGGAGCTCTGATGTCGGGGTCGGGGCCAACGGTCTTCGGGATCATGCCCAGCCTAGAGCTGGCCGCCCAAGCCCGCGACAGCCTGCGTCGCCAGTTTCAGGATGTGGAGTTTTGGGTTACGCAGTTTGCCCCCACCGGAATTGTGCTGGAGCCGGATCCCTGCAGCCTCAGCCCCAGCTAGGGTGGATGGAGACGAAGGCCCAAAACGGAGCTCTGCAGGTACAATCCTCCTCGGCGGCGCCGTCGAGAGGGATCCCTAGATGAAGCCTTTGGCAATGGCAAGAAGCTGGCTGCTGGGCCTGGGCCTTGTCTTGTGGGGGTGGGAGCCGCTGGCCTGGGCCGGCTGCGGCTTCCCTCGCGGGGCAGGGAAAACGTTTCTCTCGCTCCAGCCCGAGGTGTACCAACCCCGCACCCGCTTTGACCAGGGGGGACGCCTACAGCAGGCCCTTTCCGAGTATGGCGAGACCCGCCTCAACCTGTTTGGCGAAACCGGCCTCAGCGATCGCCTCACCCTCAACCTCAACACCAGCTACGTTTTCCTGGAAAATCGCTTTGCCAGCGGGGCTGACACCGTTACCCAGCGCAACCAGGGCCTGCGGGATCTGGAGCTGGGCCTGCGCCACACCTGGGGAGAGGGGGATCCCTTTTTCTCGGCCCAGTTGACGGCCCTGATCCCGCCGGGATATGCCACCCAGAACACCCCCCTGCCCTTGGGCTATGGGGTTTTCGGCTACGACCTCAGCGCCGGCCTGGCCGCCTCAGGCAAGCTGGGATCCCTGCCCGCCTTTTTCGACTCCTGTCTGACCTTTCGGGACTACCTGGGCTACCCCGGCGACCGTCTCAAGGCCAACTTGACCTTTGGGACGGATCTCAGCCCTGAGGTGCAGGCCATTGTGGCTTTGGATGGCGACTTCACCCTTGGCAACGGCGCCCCGCTCCTCTTTGGGGATGTGGCGGTGCAGGATCCCGACTACAACAACCTCAAGCTTTCCGGCCAGCTCAACTGGCGCCTAGAGGGGGGGCTGACCCTGGGGCTAGGGGGGTTTCAGTTTTTGACAGGCCGCAACACCAATGCCGGCGGTGGCTTCACCGGCTATGTGTGGCTAAGTTACTAAAACTCAACAAAATGTTGCGGGATATCCACCTCGGCAACAGGGATCGGCAGAGGCAGATCTAGGATGAGACTTGGCAAACCTTGGCCTGGAGAACGGATCCCATGCCTCGCTTTGAAAACATCGTTGCCGCCATCGACGGCAGCGGCCCCACCGAGCAAATGGTGCACACGCTGCTGTCTCTGCCGGCCTTTGCCCAGTGCCATGTAACCCTGCTGCATGCGGTGCCTTCCCAGACCTCTGCTGAGGACATGCGCGCTGCCTGGCAAAAGGGACAGGAGCTGTTGGCCCAGACGCTGCAGACTTTTCCCCCGCGGCCTGGGTTGAAGATCAGCACTCAACTGGTGGAAGGGGATCCCAAGGTGGTGGTGTTGCAGGTGGCCGAGTCCCTGCCCAATCCCCTGATCGTGATGGGATCCCGCGGGCGCAACCGCATCATGGCCATTTTGCAGAACTCGGTCAGCCAATACGTCTTCCAGCTCGCCTCCTGCCCCATGCTGCTGGTCAAAGACGACGCCTACGTCAAGTACCCCAGCCATGTCATGGTGGCCCTCAACAACTCTCCTGCCGCCCAGGCTGCCTTTGCCACGGCCCTGGATCTGGTTGCCGGCATCTCAGGGGCCCAGATTTTTCTGGCCTCGGTACAACTGGATGCCGATGCCCAAGGCCGGGACGAGGTTATAGACAAAGCCATTGCCACCCTCAAAAGCCGCCAAATCGGCCACCAGGTGTTTACGGCGGTCGGGGATCCCGGCACCGAGATCGTCCGCTTGGCGGAAGAGAGCAAGGCCGACCTGCTGGTGATGGGATCCCCAGATCGCCGGCCCAGCATTGCCCGCAGCATCCCCGACTTGGATCGGCTGCTGGGGCGCTCCATCTCCGACTATGTGCGGGTCCACATCGGCTGCCCCGTGCTGATGGTGCGCTCGGCCCAAGAGAAAGATTGACCGACTGCTAGATCTTTGTTCAGCTTTCGACGAGAAAAATATGGGCTGGCATCGTCCAGGGATCCAGCTTGATGTAGTTCGTGGATCCCTGCCAGGAATACTGCTGGCCATCCAAAAGGTCGATCACCTTGAAAGTTTGCCAGTGTTCCAAACCCAAAGCCCCCAGGTTGAGGGTGACCCAGCCGGATTGAATGTGAAACGGATCCAAGTTGACCGCCACCAAGATGCGGTTGCTGCCATCAAAGGTGCGCTTGGAATAGCAGATCAGAGCCTCGTTGTCGGTGGGGTGAAACACAAGGCTCCAGTCGCTTTGCAAAGCCGGGTTTTGCCGTCGGATCCGGTTCACCTGCGCGATCAGAGGCCGCAAGTTATCCGGTGCGTCCAGATCCCAGTGACGGATTTGGTATTTTTCCGAGTCCAGATACTCTTCGCTGCCGGGGCGGAGGGGACGGTTTTCGCAGAGTTCAAAAGCGGGGCCGTAGATGCCGTAGCTGGCCCCCAGCGTGGCCGCCAGGATGAGGCGCAGCATAAAAGCCGGGCGTCCCCCCTTTTGCAAGAACTCGTTCAGAATGTCCGGCGTGTTGGGCCAGAGGTTGGGGCGATAGTACTCCCGCATCGGGGTTTGGGTGAGCTCGGTGAAGTACTCCGTCAGGCCCCACTTGTCGTTGCGCCAGGTGAAATAGGTGTAAGACTGGGTGAAGCCCAGCTTGGCCAAAGATTTCATCAGTTTGGGGCGGGTGAAGGCTTCAGACAAAAAGATTGTCTGCGGGTGCTTGGCCTTGATCTGGCCGATGCACCACTCCCAAAAGCCAAAAGCCTTGGTGTGGGGATTATCAACCCGAAAGATGGTGACTCCCTGGTCGATCCAGTATTCGATAACGCTTTTTAACTCCTCCCAGAGGGCCTGCCAGTTTTCCGTCTCAAAGTCGAGGGGGTAGATGTCTTGATATTTCTTGGGCGGGTTCTCCGCATATTGAATGGTGCCGTCGGGCCGCTTTCTAAACCATTCCGGGTGCTCTTTCACATAGGGGTGATCCGGCGAGCACTGGAAGGCGATGTCCAGGGCGATGTCGATGTTGAGTTTTTTGGCCTCCGCCACCAAGTGATGAAAATCCTCCAGGGATCCCAGTTGGGGATGGATGGCCTTGTGCCCGCCTTCTGGCCCGCCAATGGCCCAGGGAGAGCCCACATCCTCTGGCTCTGCCGTCATAGAGTTGTTTTTGCCCTTGCGGAAGGTGCGCCCGATGGGGTGGATGGGGGGCAGGTAGAGCACATCGAAGCCCATCTCGGCAAGCAGCGGCAGGCGGGCGATCACATCCTGGAAGGTGCCGTGGGTGTGCTCGTCAGGGCCGCAGGAGCGGGGAAACAGCTCGTACCAGGTGCTGAAGCGGGCCTTCTCCGGATCCACCCAAACCCGTCGCTCCGGGTAGGCGGTGACGAAGCGGCGCTCGCCGTAGAGCTGCATCAGGGATCCCAGGGTTGGGGAAAGGGCGATCTCGATAGCCGGATCCCCGCCTTGGCGGAGCATTTGGGCGTAGTTGCGCAGCTTTGCCGCCAGATCCCCGCTTTGAGCCTGGGCGGCCCGCTCCACTAGCTCCGCCCCGATCAACAGCTCCACCGCCACATCCTGCTCGGCAGCCACCCGCTTGTGCAGATCCTGCTGCCAGGTTTTGAAGGGATCCACCCAGGCCAAGATGCGGTAAAAGGCTTGGCCGATTTGTGTGACCTGAAATTGGGCCCGCCAGCGGTCGTTGCCGATGGGCTCCATGAAGAGCTCCTCCCAGTCTGTTGCCCCGGCCTGGCGAAAACTGAGCACCGCCGAGAGTTGGTCGTGGCCATCGGCGAAGATGTCCGCCTCCACCACCACGTACTCTCCCACCGTTCGCTTGATGGCGTAGCGCCCACCGTCGATTTCCGGCGTCACCGCCTCGATGATGGCCCGTTGTCGACCTTCCGCTGGCCACATAGGGTTAACCTCGCCCCTTTTCAATTTCTAGAGGTGCACCGCCGCATGAGACAATGCACTTAGAATCATGCCAAAGCTTAGCCTTTCCCCAGTACACT
>NZ_JANSJJ010000044.1:0-50434 GCF_047502715.1 Synechococcus sp. H55.10 | reverse complement strand
CCCGTTGCAGCGCCGGCCCCCCCGCCCACTCCCATTCCCAGCACCCCCCTGCCGCCCCAGCCGGTCAATCGCCCCCTCTTTCCCCCCATCAACCGGGCCGCTCCTCCTGCTGCTGCCTTTCCCACCCCTGCCCAAAACCCTACGCCCAGCTTCCTACAACGCCTGCGCGAAGAGCGGGAACGCTTGGGGAAGGACTAAGCCGAAAAAAAGGGATCCCTGAGGATCCCCTGGCAAAGAGCTGGGCAAGGCTAGTCCTCGATGGGATCCCCCGTCAGAGGATCCCAGAAGAGGGTCAGTCAGGCGGCTGCCAGCCGGGCATTGGCGGCATCCCAGTTCACCAGGTGTTCCAGGTAGGCGCTGATGAAGTCGGGACGCCGGTTTTGGTAGTCCAGGTAGTAGGCGTGCTCCCACACATCCAGGGTGAGCAAGGGCACTTGGCCGTGCACCAGCGGGTTTTCGGCGTTGGGGGTTTTGGTGACCTTGAGGGTGCCGTTGTCCAGCACTAGCCAAGCCCAGCCGCTGCCAAACTGGGTGGCCGCCGCCGTTTTGAAGGCTTCCACAAACTTGTCGTAGCCGCCCAGGTCGGCGTTGATCTTGTCGGCGATGGGCCCCGTCGGCGCGCCGCCCCCACCCGGCTTCATGGATTCCCAGAAGAAGGTGTGGTTCCAGACTTGGGCAGCATTGTTGAAGATGCCCACTTTGTCGGGATCCCCAAACGTGGTCTTGATAATTTCTTCCAGGGACTTATTGGCCAGATCGGTGCCCTCGATCAGCTTGTTCAGGTTGGCCACGTAGGCGGCGTGGTGCTTGCCGTGGTGGTAGGAGAAGGTTTCCGCCGACATATAGGGCTTGAGGGCGTCGGCAGGGTAGGGCAGAGCTGGGAGTTCAAAAGCCATAATCGTCTGTCCTCTGTGTCTTGTGCAAGGAATGCAAGAAAGAACGCGGCCAAGGCTAAGGGTAAACCAGACAAAGGCGTTACCTTTCTTTGCAGTCTTAGTGTAACTCAGAACGATTACGCTTTGGGATCCCCTGGGCCCTTCGATGACCGGGGGCTAACGGGATCCCTGCCGCAGCAGCTCGATCAGCAGGGGGGCGACATCCCGCAGCAGCGGGATCAAAACCGCTGTGATGGCGGCGATGGTAACCACATTGCGGGTGAAGTTGAGGGTGTCGCGGCTGAGCTGGAAAAACCGCTCGTCCCAGCGTTTGACCTCGGCTTCCAGACGTTCTTCTGCCTTAGCGACGCGCTCCTCGGCGTTGGCGATGCGTTCCTCAGCTCTGGCGATGCGCTCTTCGGTGCCGGCAATGGTCTGCAGCAGCTCTTGGTTTTGCCGGGCCAGTTGGGCGATGGCCTGAGCATTGGCCTCGATGGTGCGCTCAATGCGCGCCAGCCGCTCCTCGCTATTGCTCATGGCCGGGGAGGGGAAAATTGCTGAGGGCTAGGGAAGTCTTGGGGTGGGATCCCTTGCAGGGCCTCGGCCATGAAGCGCTTCCAGGTGGGGGCGACAAAAGCGCCCCCTGCCGTGCCGGGCAGCATGGGGGAGTTGTTGTCGTTGCCGATCCAAATGGCGGTGGACAGTTGCGGCACATAGCCGATAAACCAGGCGTCGCGAAAGTCGGAGGTGGTGCCGGTTTTGCCTGCTACCGGTCGCCCATCGTCCAGACGGGCCGCGGTCCCGGTGCCCTGGGTCACCACCCCCTTGAGGATCTGGTTGAGGGTAGCCACCGCCCAGGGATCCAAAACCTGCTGCGGCTGGGGCTTGGCCTCGAAGAGAATCTGACCGTTGCGATCCACCACCTGGGCCAAGAAGGTTGGCTCCACCCGGTAGCCGCCATTGGCAAACACCGCATAGCTGGCCGCCATCTCCAGGGGGCTGATGCTGGCCGAGCCCAGGGCCGTGGCCAGGTTGGGGAACATCTCGGCGCTGATGCCCGTGGCCTGGGCCGCTGCAATGACGTTGCGGATCCCAACCTCATCTGCCAGCTTGACGGTGGGCACGTTGCGGGAGAGCTCCAAGGCGCGGGCAAAAGTGAGGGGGCCGTAAAAGGTGTTGTCGTAGTTTTTCGGGCTGTAGGGGGGCGAGCCGGGATAGGTGACAGGGGTGTCTTCCAGGATACTGCCAGGAGAATACCACCCGCTGGCCAGGGCCGCGTAGTACACGTAGGGCTTGAAGGTGGATCCCGTTTGGCGAAAAGCCTGGGTGGCGCGGTTAAATTGGCCCCGTTGGGCGTTGATGCCGCCCACAAGGGCCTTGACATAGCCGGTGCGGGGATCCACTGCCGCCAGGGCCATCTGGTCGGCCCGGCGAGCAGCTCCAATGCGGGGCCCATCTTCGTTGACAATGCGCTCTGCCAAGCGTTGCAGCCGCAGGTCGATGGTGGCCTGCACCCGCAGCCCCCCCTGGAGAATTGCCTGCTCGCCATAGCGACGCCGCAGCTCGGCTTCGATGACGTCGGTGACCGCCGGGGCGTTGCTCTGGAAGGAGGTGATGCGGCCCAAGGTCAATTCTTGCTCGCGGGCTGCCTGGGCTTCTTCCGGGGTAATCCACTTCAGCTCCACCAGGCGATCCAGCACCAGCCGCTGCCGGCGTTTGGCTCCCTCCAGGTTACGGAAGGGGCTGAGGGTTTCTGGAGCCGGCAGGATCCCGGCCAACATCGCCGCTTCCGCCAAGTTTAGCTCTGCCGCATCCTTGTTGAAGTAGCTGCGGGCCGCCGCCTGGATGCCGTAGAGGTTGTGCCCCCAGTACACCTGGTTGAGGTACATCTCCAGGATCTCGTCTTTGGTAAAGACCTGCTCCAGCCGCACCGCCAGCACGACCTCGGCTACTTTGCGGCTGAGGGTGCGCTCCGGCCTCAAAAACAGGTTCTTCACCAGTTGCATCGTCAGGGTGGAGCCGCCTCCCGCTGAGCCCAAGCCCCCCTCAACGCTGCCCAGAAGGGCCCGGCCCAAGCTGACCGGGTTGATGCCGGGGTGGGTGTAGAAGTGGCTATCTTCAATGGCCAGCAGCGCCTTTTTCATCTCCGGCGAGACCTCGTCCAGCGAGATCACCTCCCGGTTGGCTTCCCCATGCAAGCTGGCAATCGGCTCGCCGCGAATATCGACAATGTGGGTGGTGGCCACCGGCACGTAGTCCCGCAATTGATGTACATCCGGCAGGTTGCGGAAGCTGATGGCCAACCCCATCAAGCCGGCGGCCGTCGCCGTAGATCCCAACAGCAGGGATCCCAGCAACAGATTGCCCACCGTGGCGGCAACCTGAGCCCTCCAGGAGGGGCGGGTGGGTGGGGCCGCGCCGGCGTACTCACCATACCCCAAGCGGGGGGAGAGATGGCCGCGAGCCCCCGAGCGTCTGCGACCGTAGGTCACGTCAAAAACTCCGTCACTTCAGCGTTGCGGAGCGACCGCAAGTCTGACCCATTATAGGGCGGTGCTTCTTGGGCCGGCAGGGGATCCTTTCTGGGTGGGGCGAAGCCGGGTGGGTGGATAGGCTTAAAATGGCTCATGGTGCACCTCGATCCAAGGGATGGAATCAACTCTAGGGACATCGCCAACTGCCCTCTCGTCGGCCCCAAGGGATCCCTGCATCGCCGAGATCGCCCAGCGGGGGGTGGCCGAGATCTTTCCGGGGGGGGCGGCAGCTCTGGAAGAGCGCTTGGCCACAACGGATCGCTCTTTGCGGGTCAAGCTGGGCATCGATCCGACGCGGCCAGATCTGCACCTGGGCCACGCGGTGGTCTTGCGCAAGTTGCGGCAGTTTCAGGATGCCGGCCACGTGGCCATTTTGCTCATTGGGGATTTTACGGCGCTGGTGGGGGATCCCACTGGCCAGTCGGAGGCGCGTCCCCGCCTGACGCCGGCAGAAGTGGAAGAAAACGCCCGCACCTATCTGGAGCAGGCTGGCAAGATTTTGGACTTTGCGACCCCTGGCCGGCTGGAGGTGCGCCGCAACAGCGAGTGGCTGGCCCGCCTCACCCTCAGCGAGCTAATCGAGCTGCAGGCCCAGATGACGGTGGGGCAGATGTTGGCCAAAGAAGACTTTGCCCAGCGCTACCAAGCTGGAACACCGGTGTACTTGCACGAATTTCTTTACCCCCTCCTGCAGGGCTACGACTCGGTGGCCCTGGCAGCCGACGTGGAGCTGGGGGGAACCGACCAGCGCTTTAACCTCCTGGTTGGCCGGGAGCTGCAGCTTTGGAAAGGCCAAACCCCGCAGTTTTGCCTGACGGTGCCGCTTCTGGAGGGCTTGGATGGCTACCAGAAAATGTCCAAGTCCAAAAACAACTACGTGGGCCTGACCGAGGATCCCCTCACCATGTACTCCAAGCTGGAGAAGGTGCCGGATCACCTGGTGGAGCGGTATTTTGAGTTGCTCACGGCGGTGCCCCCCTCAGAGCTGCCGGCAGATCCCCGTCAGCGCCAGATTCTCCTAGCCAAAACTCTGGTGGCCCAATTTCACTCCCCTGAAGCGGCAGAAGAGGCGCAGCGCACCGCCCAAGCCCTGGTGTTGCAAGGCAATCTCGTCGAGACGGGATCCATCCCCACCTTTGCCGTCGAGGGCTTGTCTTACCCGGCAAAACTCAGCTACATCCTGCGCGAGTCCGGCCTGTGCAAGAGCGCCGCCGAGGCCCGTCGGCAAATCCAAGGAGGCGCCGTGCGGCTGGACGGACAAAAAGTGGAGGATCCCGACTTGGAGTTTGCCAACGCTTCTGACCTGGTCGGGCGGGTTCTCCAGGTGGGCAAGAAGGCCTTCCGCCGCTTGGTGGTGGGCCCAGAGTAGTCAGCCCCCAACCCCTCTCCCTTGATGAGACCGGGAAGGGGGGATCAACCATTAACGGGTGGGGGTGGGCTTGAAACCGAGCCCGGCTTTTTTCTGCTTGGTCTTGGCTGGGGGATTGGACAGCGGTGAAGCCAACAAGGTTGGCGGGAAAACGGGCTCCGCCTTGGGCCGGATCGATCTCGCCTCCGCCACAGCTTCAGCGAGCTTCTGCCGCACCAGCTCTTGGGTCTCCAAGATATTGGGATCCGCCGCCCATTCCGGGGCTTCCCTGACCGGATCGTCTTCGGAAGTAAATTCCAAGTCGTAAACCTCGTTGCGGTAATCGGGGCTGAAGCACTCCCAGGCGCGCAAACTGTAGAAGTAGGGGAATAACCGCACCATGCGCTCGATATCTAGGTGTGCTGCAAAGCAACAAAAAGCCTCTTCTTCAGAGACCGGAAATGGCGCGTAGTGCTCGGAAACAAACCACTGCAAAAACTTGCGCGCCTCCGGAACAACCTGCTCCGGGGCCATGGATCCCAGCGCCGCCGCGTTGAAGCAGTTGACCAAAAGGTGCTCCAGCAGCACGGCGTTGTACTCGGCAAAGCAGGTTTGCTCGCGGCTTTCTACCGGCTGCCAGGGCATATTGCCGTTGGCGGCGATAAACAGATGCACCAAGTCATGCGAGGGATTGGTTTGAATGGCGCCGTGCCCCTCCAGCTTGGCCCCGTCACAGCTAAAGATTTGGTACTGCGGGCTCCAGTAGAACTTCAGTTGCTTGGCCGCCATGTCCGACCGTCCTCCTCACCCAGAGGGATCCCTCTAGAGCTTACACCCGCAGGCGGGCTACAGGCACCTCTGCAGGGACAATCGCCGTCGCCCCTGCCCTGCCCCAAATGGAGACAGAGAAGGTTTCCTAGCCAAGGTTAAAGGAGAGCAATTAGCTTGCAGAAACGTCGTCGATAGAAGCAATCGACCCGAAAACAAGCTTATAGTGTACTTTCTTGTACACTTGGGTTCTTTTCTCCGCGATGCTCCTGAGTTCTTCTCATGGTAGGTTTACGCTGCTGTCCTCAAGCTTGTCTGTGTTATCGGCTATATTCTTCAGGTTTCAACAATGCAGCTTAGCAGACCCCAAAACCGAGAAACTGGCTGGGCAATTGTCTTGATCCTGCTGGGGATCTCCATAACCGGCTGTGGCTCTTCCAGTAGCACAGGGATCGACCCTGCTTCTTTGGGATCCCAAACGCGCTTGACCTTCAACGGGGCTCTGACGCGCAGTTTCAGCACCACCCAGGGGGAGATGGAGTTCAACATTGCCCTCTTGCAAGCAGGGGATCCGCCTCAGCCGGTCACCCAGCTTTCTCCTGCCCAGGTCAGCTTGCAAGTTAACCGCATAACCGATCTGCAAGGGATCCCGCAGTCAGCCACAGTAACTCTAAGCCCCACCCGCATCGAGAACCCTCGAGCTGAGCTGGCCCGTCAGCCTTTGCTCATGGCCATCCTCATGGACGGCTCCGGCAGCCTGTTGGTTTTGGATCCCCAGTCCCGTCGCTTCTTAGCTGTTTTTGGGCTTTTGGATCAATTTCGCGCCACACCCTTGGATCTGTGAGGCCGTCGTTCCCAGGTAGGAGGGGGACGCAGCCGGTTCCTGGCCGTTTGACCTTTGCATTCTCTTCTCTTGCAGCAACGCTTGCCGCCAGCAACGGTAGAATGCCAGGCTGAGAGCAAAAGCAGTGTCGGCAACAGGTGAGGATATGGCGCAGCGTGCCCAGCAGGGATCCGCAGTTGGCAGCAATCGGTGGGAGTGGGGGAGAAAATCGCTCCGGCTTGTCTTAGCTGCTGTGTTGCTGTGGGTGGTTTGGCTGGGTGGGATCCCGGCCCTGGCGCTGCCGCAAGGGGATGCCATTACGGATCCGCGTACTCTCTTGCGGCGGGCGCTGCCCATCCAAGACAGCCGGATCTGGGAAATCGATGAGGCCATCACCAAAATTGAGAGCGACTTGAAGTACAACCGCTGGTCGGCGGTGCGGGGAGATGTGCGCCAGGTGGAGCGGCTTCTGGATCGCTACACGGATCCCCTCTTGGCGGAGTTGCCCCCTGAGCAGGCTGCTGCCGCCGCTGGAGAAGTTGCCGCTCTACGCCAGGAGTTGCAAACCATCGGCCAGGCCACGGAGCGCAAATCCAAGGGCAAGGAAGAGGCCCGCGCCGCCTACGACCGCCTCATAGACGAGCTGGGATCCCTGGAAAACCACTGGGTGGGGGCTTTTCCCTACGCGATCCCTGCCGAATACGCTGACAAGCCGCAGCTCCTGGGCCGGGCGGAAGTGGAGCTGAACACCACCGCCGGGCGCATGGTGATCACGCTGGATGGGTATAGCGCCCCCCTCACCGCCGGCAACTTTGCCGATTTGGTGCAGCGGGGCTTCTACGACGGCCTGACCTTTGACCGGGTGGAGAACTTCTTCCTGGTGCAAGCGGGGGATCCCCCAGGCCCTGCCGACGGCTATGTGGATCCGGCCACCGGCAAGGTTCGCACCATCCCGATGGAGATCCGCGCCAAAGGCGAGGTGGTGCCCCGCTACGGCCAGACCTTCGATCAACTGGGCCTGTGGGATGTAGAGCCGGCCCTGCCCTTTGCTGCTGAGGGGACGGTGGCCATGGCCCGCTATCCCGATGATCCCAACAGCGCCTCTTCTCAGTTCTTCATCTTCATGGCCGAGCCGGATCTCACCCCTGCCGGCCTCAACCTCATGGATGGCCGCTATGCCGTATTCGGTTATGTTACCGAGGGCACCGAGGTGCTGCGCAAGATCAAGCTAGGGGACCAGATCCTGAGCGCCCGGCTGATCTCAGGCCAGGAAAATCTCAAAAATGGGGCTTAGGGATCCGCGGCGCCACCGTTCGTTTCCTGTCTGACCGCATCGATCAGCCGCCGCACCGTCGCCGTCCCTGAGGAGGGCTTGAAGCGCAAGGGAAATTTGCCCCTGGCCAGCAGGCGCAGCCCCAAAGGCACCAAGCTGAGCAGCCCCTCCCGCCCCACCACCTGCAGGCCGAAGCGGCGCTCATCCACCCAACCACCGGAGCGCACCAGTTGCACCAGGGTCTTGCGGTGGCGGATGGCTATGTCCTGGGCACGAGAACGGTTGCCCAACAAAACAGGAGTCTGGTCTCGGGAGAGGATCCCTTGCTTGAGCTCGGTGATTTGATCCAGGGGCGCTACACCCATCGGGCAGACACTGTTGCAGTTCCAGCAGCGGGTACAGCCCCAGACGCCGGCCAAGCTATCTTGAGCTTGCAGGCGTTGTTCCCGTCGGCTGTCGCGGCTGTCTTGGACAAGGCGGTTGGCTTTGGCCAAAGCATGAGGGCCGACAAACTCCGGGTTCACCTCTTTGGCGTTGCAGTCGGAATAGCAGGCCCCGCAGAGAATACAGCCACCGGCAGCGTTGAGATGCTCCCGTTCGGCAGGCAACTGTAAAAATTCCCGCTCCGGGATGCGGCGCCCCGCCGTGCTGACAAAGGGATCCACCCGGCTGAGATCGTTCCAGAAGGGCTGCATATCCACCACCAGATCCCGCAGGACGGGCAGGTTGCCCAAAGGGCCGATGCGAATGGGCTGAGGGCTGCGGGGATCCAGCTCTTCGCCCACCTGTCGGCCACAGGCCAAAGCAGCCCTGCCGTTGATGCGCATGGCACAACTGCCACAGATGGTGTTGCGGCAGTTTTTGCGGAAGGCCAAGCTGCCATCCTGCTCCCACTTGATCCGGTTGAGGCAATCGAGAATGGTAGCGCCAGGGGATGTCTCCAGCCAGAAAGACTGCCAGCGGGGTGGCTCCGGCGGCAACTGTCGCAAAATCTGAAATTCCACTCGCATGGATCCGGAGAATGGGCAGGGGATCCCATCTTAGCGGCAGCGTGGGCAGGCGCGACTACAGCGCGCGGCTGAGGGCGCTACCCGGCCCCTGAAACAACAGCCAAGAGATCAGAAAGTTGGTAACAAACACGCCCAGCAGCGCCGTGACGACAGCATCGGTGGTGGAGCGCCCCACCCCCTTGGCGCCGCCGCTGGTGGAAAGGCCCCAGTTGGAGCCGACAATGGCGATCAGAGCCCCGAACACCATCGCCTTCAAACAACAGACGAGCAAGTCCCAAGGGGCCAGGAGATTCTGAGCCGAGGTGAGAAACACCGCGGAAGGAATGTTGTAGACCGAAGCGCAGATGATCATCCCTCCCACTAAGCCGGTTAGCAAGGAGAGGATGGTGAGCACCGGCAGCATCAGCCCTGAAGCCACCACCCGCGGGATCACCAGGTAATCCACCGGATCGGTGCGCAACAACAGCAGAGCGTCGATCTGCTCGGTGACTTTCATGGTGCCCAGCTCGGCGGCAAAGGCGGATCCCACCCGTCCGGCCAGGATCACCGCCGTCACCACCGGCGTCAGCTCGCGGGCCAGGGCAATGGCCAAAACCCCGCCGATGAGGGAAGAGGCCCCGAAATTGATGAACTCGCGTGCCAACTGAATGGTGAAAACGCCGCTGATCACCACCGCCGTGATCAAAACAATCAGCAGCGACTCCAGCCCCACTGTCGCCAGTTGCTCCAGGGTGTTGCGCCGATGAATACGGCCTTGCAGCAGGTGCAAGATCACCTGACCGGCCAGGAGAAAACTGCTGCCCACCCGCTGCAACCAGTTCATGATCTTTGTCTCAAGGGTTTCAAGAGGCTGATACGGCTGACGGCTTCGCCTCAGGTTCTGCCGGCAGCTGGAAGCTGGGCACAAACGAGGCCCGCGTCAAGGGTTGGTCGATAATTAGCCCTTCCCCCCCCAACACCTCGAGGGCGCGCCCCTCGACGGAGATCCACACCCGCGCGCCGGGGTTCTGGCTGGTGGCCGTGTAGAGCACCTGCGCGATCCGGCTCATCATCGCCGTGGATCCCCCCCCTTGCGTGAATTCAGAAGAGAAATTGAGGAAAATATCGTTGCCTTCCACCCGCACATCCAGCAGCCGCGTCTGGGAGGGGATAGCGGTGGCAAGGTGGGGATCCCGGGGGCCGGCAATCAGCTCTTCCAAGGCCAGACGAATGGCCTCTTGGGTGTCAAAAGCGCGCAGGGAGCGCTCCTGCTGCACGTAGTAGATGGAATTGTCAGCACTGGTCAGCCAGTACAAAGAAAGGGTTTGCCGCGGCCCGATGCTGTACCACCAAGCTCCCCCCATCACCCCCAACCCCAGCAAAAAGCCGAGGATCCCCAGTTGCAGAGCCGGGCCGCGCCGGGGGCGAGGACGCCGTCCTCCCAAGCGGACGGAGCCAAGCTGTGCAGTACGCCCTCCGTAGTGATCCATCGCTGCCATTCCCCTGTCTTGCCTAGCTCTAGGGTAGCGAAGAAAAGCCTACTCTGTCGCAGAACAAGCGCAGCAGCAACTGGATCCCTTTATTTGTATGATGATTAATGACTTATCAACATCAACCCGGCTTTGCTGAGTCGATAGCTGCGCACACAAGGAGCTGAGCCTCAACTATGGTTACTGCCACCGCTACTGCCACCAATGTTGGCTACATTACACAGGTCATTGGCCCTGTGATCGACGCCGAGTTTCCCAGCGGCAAGCTGCCCGAAATTTACAATGCCCTCAAGGTGGAGGGCACAACCGAAAGTGGCCTGAAGATCAACATCACCTTCGAGGTGCAGCAGCTTCTGGGAGACAACCGCGTGCGGGCGGTGGCCATGTCCTCTACCGATGGCTTGGTACGGGGCATGCCAGTGGTGGATACGGGCGCTCCGATTACCGTACCGGTTGGGCAGCCCACCCTAGGTCGTATTTTTAATGTGCTGGGAGAGCCGGTTGACCAAGGGGAGCCCGTTCAAGCTCAAGAATTTGCCCCCATCCACCGCAGCGCGCCGGAGTTTGTCAATTTGACGATTAAGCCAGAGCCCTTTGAAACGGGCATTAAGGTGATCGACCTGCTGGCCCCCTTCAAAAAGGGCGGCAAGGTGGGCCTGTTTGGCGGCGCCGGCGTAGGCAAGACGGTGCTCATCCAAGAGCTGATCCACAACATCGCCGAGGAGCACTCCGGCCTATCGGTGTTTGCCGGCGTGGGAGAGCGCACCCGCGAGGGGAACGACCTCTACAACGAGATGAAAGAATCGGGGGTGCTGGACAAGGTGGCGCTGGTGTACGGCCAGATGAACGAGCCGCCGGGCGCCCGTATGCGGGTGGGCCTGACCGCCCTGACGATGGCGGAGTACTTCCGCGACGTCAACAAGCAGGATGTGCTGCTGTTTATCGACAACATCTTCCGCTTTGTGCAGGCCGGGTCGGAAGTGTCGGCGCTGTTGGGCCGCATGCCCTCGGCGGTGGGGTATCAGCCTACCCTGGCCACCGAAATGGGCAACCTGCAAGAGCGCATCACCTCTACCAAGCAGGGATCCATCACTTCGGTCCAGGCGGTGTATGTGCCCGCCGATGACCTGACGGATCCGGCACCGGCGACGACGTTTGCCCACCTGGATTCGACAGTGGTGCTGTCGCGCAGCTTGGCCGCCAAGGGCATCTACCCGGCGGTGGATCCTCTGGATTCTTCGTCCACCATCTTGCAGGCAGACATTGTGGGTGAGGAGCACTACAACACCGCTCGGGCGGTGAAGCAAACGCTGCAGCGCTACAAAGAGTTGCAGGATATCATCGCCATTCTGGGGTTGGACGAGCTGTCGGAAGAAGACAAGCTGGTGGTGGCCCGCGCCCGCCGTATCGAGCGCTTCCTGTCGCAGCCGTTCTTTGTGGCGGAGGTGTTCACCGGCTCGCCCGGCAAGTACGTGAAGTTGGAGGACACCATCAAGGGCTTCCAGCGCATTTTGTCGGGAGAACTGGACGATCTGCCGGAGCAGGCTTTTTACCTGGTGGGCACCATCGAGGAGGCCATCGAGAAGGCGGAGAAACTCAAGTCTAAGTAATGCCCTCACCCCCAGCCCCTCTCCCGGCGGGAGAGGGGAGTTGATGACTGCTAGGGATCCTCGGCCACAGGCCCGAAGCGGTAGCCTTTGCCATAGACGGCGTGGATCAACTCGGGGGAGCCGGGCAAGCGCAGGCGACGCCGCAACAGGCGCACCTGGGCGGCCAGGACGTTGCTGCTGGGGGGATCCTC
The DNA here is from genome assembly GCF_047502715.1 of Synechococcus sp. H55.10. Lineage (NCBI taxonomy): Bacteria > Bacillati > Cyanobacteriota > Cyanophyceae > Synechococcales > Synechococcaceae > Synechococcus > Synechococcus sp. H55.10. The sequence continues at coordinate 38,533 of NZ_JANSJJ010000044.1, read as the reverse complement.
GCCGGCCCACACCCGCTCGTAGATCTGCTCGTGGGTGAGCAACTGGCCAGGGTGGGTCATGAAGTACTCCAGCAGGCGGAATTCCTTTTGGGAGAGGTGGATCATCCGCCCCTGGCGGTAGGCCACTTGGTTCTCCCGATCCAGCTCCAGATCCCCAATTTGCAGGCGAGGGATCCCTTCGCCGGGGCTGGCGGCCCGCCGCAAGAGGGCCCGCACCCGCGCCAGCAGCTCCCGCAGCTCGAAGGGCTTGACCAGGTAGTCGTCGGCGCCGGCGTCCAGCCCTTCCACCCGGTCGTCGAGGGTATCTTTGGCGGTTAGGAAGAGGATGGGGGTGGCGCGGGACGCAGTTTTTTCCACCTGGCGCATCCGTTGGCAGAGGGAGAGGCCGGACAGTCCCGGCAACATCCAGTCCAGTACCAGTAGGTCGTAGGGTGGAGCTGGGGGCTTCTGCAGCAGCTCCCAGGCACTGTTTCCCTCGTAGGCCACGTCCACGCTGTGCCCCTCTCGCCGCAGGTGCTGGGCCAGGGAATCGGCCAACTCCACTTCGTCGTCCACCAACAAGATGCGCGCCATGCTCTAGGAGTCTGTCTCGTCGTCGGTTGCCGGAGGGGTCAGGGAGGAATCCGAGCCGGGAGGCGGCTCCAGTTGCAAAGAGAGATCATAAAGGCGGCGCCGCGTCCAGAGGTGGGATCCCTGGAAGCGCTGGGCCAGTTGCCGGCTGGCGGCGGAGCGGGGAAGGCCCTCGGCCAGCAGGCGGGCCAGCTCCTGGCGAACTTCCGCTTCGGAAGGGGAGGTTTCTGCATCTTTTTCAGGGGAAGGTCGCCCCTCTAGAACAAGGGTGAACTCTCCCCGCGGTGGCTGGGCGGTGCAATGCTCGAGAGCGGCGGCCAGGGATCCCCGCCAGAAGAACTCGTGCAGCTTGGTCAGCTCACGGGCCAGCACGATCTGCCGCTCCGGGCCGCAGTGAGCCAGGAGATCTTGCAGAGTTTGCTGCAGGCGGTGGGGGGCTTCGTAGAGGACGATGGTGCGCTCTTCTTGGGCCAGTTGTTGCAGACGGGCCTGCCGCTGGCTGGCTTTGAGCGGCAAAAAACCCTCGAAGACAAACCGCCCTGTGGCCAGCCCAGAAGCAGCCAAGGCGGCCACTGCCGCTACCGGGCCAGGCACCGGGATCACGGGGATCCCGGCTTGGATGCAGGCGCGCACCAGTTCTTCACCCGGATCGGAGATGGCGGGTGTGCCGGCATCGCTAATTAGAGCCACCGACTGCCCTGCCGCCAGATACTTCAGGATTTGCGGGATCCGCTGTGCCGTGTTGTGCTCGTGATAGCTGATGAGGCGGGCGGAGATCTGAAAGTGTTTGAGAAGCTGGCCGGAGTGGCGGGTGTCTTCTGCTGCCACCCAGTCCACCTCCCGCAAAACCCGCAGCGCCCGCAGGGTAATGTCTTCGCGGTTGCCGATAGGGGTGGCCACCAAGTAGAGGCCGACGGTGGGGCGCTCCATCCCGACGAGGCCAGAGCTGAGCGGGTACTGCTTTCTAGGTTAACCCCTCTAGCCGGGATCCCTGTGGCAGGATCGGGAGAGACTGGCGGGAGAGAGCAGGTGCGGCTGACCACGCGAGCTACTTACAGCATCCGGGCTTTGCTGGATCTGGCGATGCTCGGCGCGGGGCAGATGGCCTCGGTGCGGGCCATTGCTGAGCGACAGCGGATCCCGGCCCCCTATCTGGAAAAGCTGTTGATCGAGCTGCGCCAGGCCGGTTTGGTCTGTTCGCAGCGGGGGGCGCAGGGGGGCTACCGGCTGGCACGAGCACCGCGGCGGATCCCGATCAGCGCCATTTTGGCAGCGGTGGGAGAATCTCTGGATCCGCTTGTGGAGAGTTCCAAAGCTTCAGCCGTGCCTCAGGCAGGCTCGACGGAGCGGCTGGACTGGGTGACAGCGGCTCTCTGGGAGCGGATCGCCCGACGGGCGCAGCAGGTGCTGGAGGAAACCACTCTGGAGGATCTGTATTTTGATGCCCGCAGTTGGCAGGCGGCTCAGGATCAGGAGAGTGGATTTGTGGTCTGATGGGCAGGATGGAGCGCTTGCCCTTTTTCCCGACTCAGCCGGCTGCTGCGCTGGTGCTGGCGGCAGCGCTGGGTCTGGATTACTGGTTGGCAGATCCCTGGGGGTGGCCCCATCCGGTGCGGGTGATGGGGGCGGTCATCGCCTGGGGACAAGGCTGTATCCTCAAGCACTGTTCGACCCCACAGGCACAACGGTGGGGCGGAGCAATGCTGACACTGGCGCTGCTGGCGGGATCCTACGCGGCAGGCTGGGGGCTGATCGCCGTTGCCCAGGCTCTCCACCCCTGGGCAGGGATCCTGATGCACGCCATCCTGATGGCCAGTTGCCTGGGGGGGCGCAGCCTGCGCTTTGCCGCCTTGGAGGTGTTGGATCCCTTGGAAAAGGGGGATCTGCTGCAGGCCCGCCAATGCCTCAGCCGCTACGTGGGCCGGGATACAGAGCACCTGACGGCGGCGGAGATTTTGCGGGCGGTGATCGAGACGGTGGCGGAAAATACCCCGGACGGGGCGACGGCCCCTTTGTTCTATGCCTTTTTGGGAGGGGCGCCCCTGGCTTTGGCCTACAAGGCCAGCAGCACGCTTGATTCGATGGTGGGCTATCGCCATGCCCCCTTTACCTACCTGGGCACGGTGCCGGCCCGCTGTGAGGATGTGTTGACCTGGCTGCCCTGCCGGCTGACGGTGTTGACGCTGGCCCTGTTCAGCGGGGATCCCTGGGGGTTTTGGCAGCGGTGTCGCCGCGACGGGCGGGCGGATCCCAGCCCCAATTCGGGGTGGAGCGAGGCGGCCTTTGCCTGGCGGCTGCAGATCCAGTTGGGAGGCACCAATTGCTATCGCGGGATCCCCAAAGAGAAGCCCAAGGTGGGGATCCCAGCCCGTCCCTTGAGCCCCCAGGTGGTGCGGGAAAGTCTGGGGCTGCTGCGGCAGATTCTGGGGGTGTGGGGAAGTTGGATGGTGGGAGTAACTCTAGTTCTCAGCTTGGGAGAGGGGCTGGGGGCCACTTCGGTATCGATTATTTGGTGGTATTGAGAAAGTCGCCGAGATTGAGGATGGTGTTTTGCTCGCTGACGATGGTTTGGATATCGTCAGGCAAGTTGCGGACGTACTCGAGCTGAAGGGCCTAGGGCGTCGCAGGCGCATGGGAAAGGGCTCCGGGATCCAAGACTTTTGATCGTTCTTAACGGGTGCTAGCTCAGCACCCAGCGCTGGAGAGCAATGCCAAGAAGCAGGCCCAGGCCGCCAAAGCGCAGCACCTGCCAAAAGGTGGCGGGGACAGGGTTAAACACTTCCAACAGGTAGGCTTGCAGGCGTTGCTCCAATTGGCTGACTTCCGCCTGAATTTCAGCCCAGTGTTCGGGGGAAAGCTGGGACAGGCGCTCCAGCTCGCGTAGATCGGCCAGCCGCGCTTGCAAGCTCTCGAGCTTGGCTTGCAGAGCCTCAAGCAAATCCGGGGAATCGGGAGGGGCGGTCACGGCTGTGCCTCGGCTGGGGGGGCGGGGGAACGGGGTCGGGAAAATCCGGTTTGGATCTCGTTGAAGGGCTTGGCTTTGATCACCCCTGGGGGGACGGGATCCAGGTGGAAGAGGGCGCGAATGGCGTTTTCCACTTCCGTGATGGGGCGGTTGCCGATGGATTGATAAGCAATGTTGCCCTGGGAGTCAAAAAGAAGGGTTTGGGGAACGCGACCGCTGTAGTACTGGCCGCGCTCATCCCCGGGCAAGAGGGAATCGACAGAATAAGGGATGAAATAGACTCCCAGCCCATAGCGAACTTGCAGGTTGGCCAGGGTGGCAGCGTATTTTTTGCAATCGCTGCTGTCGTCGATGTAGTAGACGAGGAGGGCCGGGATCCCTTGTTCTTTGGCCTGCTTCAGGGAGACACGAGGGGGGATCATGCCGCCGTTGGAGCCGTAGAGGGCAAAGATGTTGCCGTCGTAGCGGTCGTCGTTGAGGAGGGCATTGGCAGGCGGAGACAACCAGCCCATGAACACGACGCACAAAGCCACCAGGAGAAGGCGCAGCCACAGCATGATTTGGAGAGGATTGTCGAGCAAAGAGGGGGCTCCCTCATTGTGCCATTTTGCTCTGGCGCCGCACTCCCCCTTCCAGTTTGCGATGGGATCCCCTCATGGACGTTGGATAATGGTCTCGATCCGCCGTTGTTTTTTCACTGGATCTACGCCCACCAGCCGGATGTAGTCCTTGGGAAAACGGCTGAGGCACTGCTCGACAGTCTGACAGGCAGCGGCCCATTCTTTCAGGTGGGCAACTCCACACTCCTGCCAGGAATGAACCCGGTAGCGGCGCGGATCCGCGTGCTCCACCTGGATTTCGTATCCTTGCGCCAGGATCTGGCGAATATGGGCCTGCACTTTTGGGTTGAGCGGAACGGGGGGAGGATCGACCGAGTGAGCAGCCCCAGGAGGGGATGGCGGGGAAGCGGGAGGCGGCTCCTGGGAGGCGGAGCGCTTGAGGCCAAGGTATTCTTCGGAGAGGCGACGGGCTTCTACTTGTTGTTGCTCGGCTTTGAGCTGGTGGCCGGCCTGGATCAACTGCTCCAGAGAAAATCGCGGCGGCGGAAAGTGGGGGGCGCCTTCTTTGCTTTTGAGCAGGCGAAAGGCTATGCCCTCTAGGCCCACTTGTTGGATCAATTGCCATACCTGCTCGTCGTAAAGTTGGGCGCGCAGGGCGCCGAAAAAGTCGATGGCCTGTTCAGGAAAAGTGTCCACCAGGCGCTCGACTTCCTCCAGCGACAGCCCGTCAGCCTGAAAAATGCCGTGAACGATGTGAACGCGGTCGGTGCGGCTGGGCTCCCAATAGAACTTGCGCATGCGCCCATCGCGGATGAGGGGGGCATAGAGGGTGGAAAAGTCATTGCCGGTGGCGATGATGGGCACGCGTGGCAGAGGCTTGGGATCGTAGCTGCCGGGAAGCTGCACGTTGGTGGGGTTGTCGGCGATGTTCATCAAGGTGGCGCTGACCAGTTGGGTGTTGACGGTGTACTGGGTCATGGTGTTCAGACGGCCAGCACCGGCATCCAGGTCGTTGATCATCAGCACGGCCATCTGGCCAAATTTGCGGATGTGCTCGGCAGCTTCACGGTAGCGCAGACGGATCATGCGAGCCGGATCCCCGGCGTCGGGACTTTCCAGCTCACCGCCGGAGATGTGAACGGCATAGACCTTCATGCGCTCGAAAATCAGGTTGCACTGAAAGGTCTTGCCCTCACCCTTACGCCCGTGGATGCCCAAGATGAGCGGAACCGGCACGTCCGGCAAAGGGAGATGATTCTTCGTCAGGTGCAGGGCGACGACCTTGAGGAAGGTGGGGGCAATGTAGTAGCTCATCCGCTCCGGGTTAGCTGGCTGTTTGCTATTTGAGGATACCTCTTCGGCAGAGGGCTACAGGCTCAAGCGGCAAAATGGATGCGCAGGTAGTCTTCTTCCATCTTGGCGCGGGCCGGGGTCATGGCTGCCAAGGTCTGGGGCAACACCAGGTTGCGGCGGTGGTTGCCGATGCGGATGTTCAGCTCATCCCCAGTTTTGCTCAGTTCCACCTGCTCTTTCGGGATCCCGGGCAAGTACAGATCCAGGCGGTACTGGCCGTTGTCGGTGACCACATGCATCGTTTGCTCGGTGTAGAACACTTCCGCCGGGTTGCGCTCTCCCCAAAGGTCTTTTTTCAGGCGGGCCAGGGCGTCCCACCCCACCAACTCCTCGGAGTACAGCGGGATCTCCACCACCGGTAGAGGAGCAAAGTTCTCGTGGATCTCCCGGCGATATTTTTGTTGGGCGGCCTTCCAGGCAGCAAAGTAGGGATCCACCACTCCATCCGGCAGAATGCGGTTGGCAATCACCAAATCGGTGGCGACGCCGTAAAGGCTGAGGTAGGCGTGGGCCCGCAGCGATTCTTTGATCACCATCTTTTCGGGGTTGGTGACCAGCCGCACCGAGGTGATGCGGTTGTTGGTGAGGATGCCCTCCAGCCGCTCGATCTTCTGGTAGAACTCGTAGGGGGCATCCAGTACCTGGTCATTGGGCAGGGGGATCCCGGTCAGTCCCTTCACAATTGGCTCGGCAATAGGACGCAGCATCTGCGCCAAGCCCTGCAGGGGCTTGTAGAACTTGCGCATGTACCAGCCGGAAACATCCGGCAAACTCAAAAGGCGCAGAGCCGTGCCCGTAGGGGCTGAGTCGATGATGAGCACATCGAACTTGCCCTCGTCGTAATGGCGATTGACCCGCACCAGGGCAAAGATCTCGTCCATCCCCGGCAAAATGGCCAGCTCCTGCGCCTGCACCCCATCCAGCCCACGCGCCTGCAACACCTGGGTAATGTAGGTTTTGACGGATCCCCAATTCAGCTCCAGCTCGTTGAGGGCATCCAGCTCCGCGCCCCAAAGGTTGGGTTTGACCTCCACCGGCTCATGGCCCAAGGGCTGATCGAAGCTATCGGCCAACGAGTGGGCCGGATCGGTGCTCAGCACCAAAGTTTTCAGGCCGATCTCGGCACAACGCCAGCCGGTCGCCGCTGCCATCGAGGTTTTGCCGACCCCACCCTTGCCGGTCATGAGGATGATGCGTTGCATGAGAGCGCCATTTACATTCTTTTACAGGATAGCTCTAGCCTAGCCGATTTGCTCTGCTCTTTGAGAGGTAGCCGAGGAGCTGGGGTGCAGCCAGCAGGTAAACTATTGATTTGATTGCCGATCGTGTCGGCGGGACGGAGTCCTTGAAATCAAGCCTGTTGCAGGCATGTGGGAGGTACGTGATGATCTGTCGCTGGCGGAGTGTGTTGCTGGTTGCCATCCTGACATTGGGGCTGTGGCTGGGATCGCTTCCTGTACAGGCGGCTGCAGGCTTGCCCCGAGAGCTGCAACAACTGGAGCAACAGGTGGAGCGGCTGCAAAGCCTGGTGGAGGCGGAGGACTGGTTGGAGATCCGCTCCTACATCCACGGACCGATGGGCCTGACCCGCAAGACCTTGACCGGCCTGGCGGCCACCTTGCCGGATCGGCAAAAGCGGGAAGTGCTGCGCCTGGCCAAGGAGATGGGCCGTAGCCTGGAACAACTGGACTTTGCCGCCAAAGCCTATGACCAACCGGAGGTGGAAGCAGCCCAGGCCAAGGTGAAAAAGACGTTGCAAGAGTTGGAGGCCGTGTTTTCCTAGGCTGTGTTGAGCTGACCGTCATTTCAAACGGCAATGAAACGGTTCGTTACGTTCATCCCCAGCTCCCCTCTCCCTGAGGGAGAGGGGCTGGGGGTGAGGGATGTCTCTCAGGGAGAGGGGCTGGGGGTGAGGGATCCAGAAGACGCTGGCGCAGCGAAACATCCCAAAAAGTTAGAAAAAATGGGGATCCCTGAGCGGGGATCCCCGATTTGTTTGATCGATCTGTATCTGGGCCAAGCTAGGGCTGCCGTCGGAAGCTCTTCACCTCCAAGACCGGCCCCACCTGAGCCACCGTCACCATGTCTTCTTTGAGCTGTCCCTGGATGGTGACTTCCAACCCCTCTTGTAAGAGCTCTTTGGGGGCGCGGAAGAGGGCATAGTGCTGGCCGGAAGGCAGGGTCAGCACCCACACCCCTCCTTCGATATCCAGGAACTGGATGGTACCGCTGTATTCTTCCATCACCGCCTCAGCGCTAGACCGGTGCTGTTGGACTGGGACTCCAGGATGGCTTGTGCTCCCAAATAGGCCAGGCCCAGGCAGAGCAGGCCATTGAAGAGCAAAAAGGAGCGACCCAGCCAAGCAGAGGATCCAAGCCATACTACCCCCTCATAGAACAGAGATCCGGACAAGAGCAGATGGGAGGCCATGCCGATAGAGAGGCCGATCACCGCCCAGCGCCAGCGCCGATGGCCCAGGAGCAGCACCAGCAACAGGCCCGGGATCAAGACGCTGGCAAACAAGGGGTTCAAAGCGTTGGTTTGGGCCAAGGCGGTGCCCAGCTCCGGCAGGGAGCTCCCCGCCAATTGGAAGGGCCAGCGAGGGGCACCCACAATGGCCAAGCCCTGCAGTGGGAAGAGGCCGGCGCTGCCCAAGAGGATCCCGGCCAGCAAAGGCACTGTTGCCCGCATCGGCTTGGGAGCCAGCCACCAGCGGATCAGCACCAGGATGATGTAGCCGCCTATCACCATCAGCAGCTTGGGCACCAGGGCAATCGGGCCGCCATCAAACCAGAAGCGCGGGTTGAGGTAGCCGTTGTTGTTCAGGTATTGCAGGAAGTCCTTCAGCCACAGCACCAGGGGGTTCTCCTCTTGCTGACCGGTGGCTCGGGCCAGCGCCTTGGCAGCATCCAGACGACCGGCCCCGTAGAAGTTCTGTTTGTCGCCGGGCACCGGGGTGGCCGACATCTTCAGCACCTCTTCCACCTTGTCCGGGTCTTTGATGCCCTGGGCTTGGATCAGCGCCGCCACGCCGGCCACGTGGGGAGTGGCCATGCTGGTGCCTTGGAAGTAGGCAAAGACCGGCTCGTTGGGGTTGCGGCGGTTGATGGTCTGCTGCAGAATGCCGTACTCAGGGTGATCGGGGGTTTTGGCGCCGCCCGGGGCAGAGATGTCCACCCCCACCCCATAGTTGGAGTAAGGGGCTTTGCTGCCATCGGGGCCGGTGGCCGAGACAGCGATCACATGCGGGTAGCGGGCCGGGTAGCTCACCTGGTCGGAGTTTTCGTTGCCGGCGGCTGCGATCACCGTCACCCCTTTGCTGTGGGCATAGGCTACGGCCTCTTCCATCAGTCGGGCCGAAGCGCGGCTACCCAGGCTGAGGTTGATGATCGTGGCCCCGTGGTCGGCAGCATAGCGGATCCCTTCCACCACATCCGACAGGGAGCCGAAGCCGTTGGCATCCAACACCCGCACCGGCATAATCTTGGCCTTGAAGGCGATGCCGGCTACACCCAAGAAATTGTTGGTGGATTGGGCGATGGTTCCCGCCACATGGGTGCCGTGGCCGTTGAGGTCTTCCGGGTCCTCATCATCGTCCACGAAGTCATAGCCCTGCACAAATTGAGTTTGGGCCAGGTCGGGAACTCGCGTCACCCCAGTATCCACCACGGCTACCGTCACCCCTTCCCCCTGAGAGATGTCCCAGGCTTCCGGCATGCGGATGGCCCTGAGATTCCACTGCTGGGGATAGAGGCGGTCGTTGGGCACAAAGGCCGCCTGGAATTGATAGTTGGGGTGAGCGTACTCGATCAAAGCTTCGTTGGTGAGCCGCTTGACCAGCCGCCGCGTGGATCCCAGATGGTCGGCATCCACGTCAAATAGGTAGATCGCTTCTTGGCGGGCAAAAGCGCTGTCGCTGCTGGGGCGGAGCGTCAAATTATACTCTTTGGCGATAGCGGCAATCTGGCTGGGGGTGGCCGTATTAACAAAGTTGACCACGATGCTGTCGTAGGGGGTGGATCCCTTGCCGCAAGCCGTCAACAGCAGTGCCATCAGTCCGGCGCAGCAAAGGCCCAACCAGCGTCTGAATTTCATAATTCACGCCCTCGGGATCCAAACCAAAATGGTTGCAACCAGTATGCCTTCTGGATCGACGATTGACGAGATGCGATCCGGGATTGGGGCAAAATTGCCAAAAGGTGCAACCTTCGCCGCGCAAGAAGGGATCCCAGCCCTGCCGAGAAAGTGCTATGACAAGATGAGCGAAGAAGAAGGGGGAAGTCAGGGTCGTATGGATAGAGTTTTGCAGCTCCTGATCCAGGGTTGGTACTATTCCATCCCCCTGCTGACGTTCTCGGTCTTCTCGGTGGCCTGTTGCATCGAGCGGGCCTTGTTCTGGTGGAAGGTCACCCACCGGCAGGAGGAGGTGGTGCGGCAAGCCCTCAGCCAGTACCGCCGCAACCCACGCGCTGCCCAGTATCTGCTGGAACAAAATGCCGACCTGCCCATTGCTCGCATCTTTTTGGCCGGCCTGGAGCTGAACGAAGCCAGCCCCGAAGATTTTAAGTTGGCCCTGGAAACAGCCCTGGCGGCAGAGGTGCCCCTGCTGAAGCGCTTCAACACGGTCTTCGACACTGTCATTACCGTTGCCCCCTTCCTGGGACTGCTGGGCACGGTTACCGGCATCATCCAGATCCTCAGCTCCATCCAACTGGGAGATATCGGCGGCACCGACACACAGGGGGTGGGTCAGGGGATTGCCGAAGCCCTCTACTCGACCGCCTTTGGGCTGATCGTGGCCATTCCCACCTTGCTGATCTCCAATGTCTTCCGCTCTCTCTACCTGCGGCAACTTTCCAAGATCCAGGAGTACGGCGGCGAGCTGGAGTTGCTGCATCGGCAGCGGCAAGAGATGCAAGCCCAGCAACTTTCCCAGTACCCCTACACGCAGTCCAGACCCGGTGGCAGCTCCACCCTTCCGCCCTACTCTTCGCTTGAGCCCTCTTAAGCCATGCGCATCCCCGAAGAAAACTTCCGCTCCGGCGAGATTAATATTGTGCCCTTGATCGATGTCATCTTTTCGATCTTGGTGTTTTTTGTCATCGCCAGCTTGGTGCTCACCCGCTCGGAAGCGCTGGATGTCAACCTGCCGGACGCAACCACGGCCCAAGTTCGTCTACAGCCGGATGTAACGGTGAGCATCACGGCAGAAGGCCAGATCGCCGTCAACCAGGAGAAGATCGCCGATATCTCCGCTCTGATCCCGACGGTGGAACGCATCCTGGCCGAGAAGCCGGCTGAAGGGCGCCGCCTGGTGGTGATCAACGCCGATTTGGCCCTCTCCCACGGCAAGGTGGTAGAGGTGATGGATACCCTGCAGCGGCTGCCCAACGTCAGCCTGGCCATTGCCGCCCGCCGCCCCGCCAATAACCGTTGACACCTTCCCTCTCTCTGGGGTCACCCTGCCCCCAGCAGTTGGATCAGCAGCGCCTTTTGCACGTGGAGGCGATTTTCTGCTTGATCCCACACACGGGACTGGGATCCCTCTAAGACCTCGGCAGTAATCTCCTCTTCCCGGTGGGCAGGCAAGCAGTGCAGCACGATAGCCTCGGGATCCGCCTGTTTTATCAGCGCGGCGTTGACCTGGTAGGGCAGGAAGTGGGCTTTGCGGGCCTCGGCCTGATCCTCTTGGCCCATGCTGGCCCACACGTCGGTATAGACCACCTGAGCTCCTGCGACTGCTGCGTAGGGATCCCGTAAGACCAGCACCTGCGATCCCTGGGCCAGGGCTTGCGCTTCTGCCACCACCGCCCCATCCGGCTCGTAACCGGGGGGTGTGGCGACGCGGATGTGGATCCCGCTCATGGCACAGCCCAGCAGCAGGGAATGGGCAACGTTATTGCCGTCGCCGCAATAGGCCAAGGTCAGGCCCGCCAGTTGGCCGAAGTTCTCCTGGATGGTGAGCAGATCGGCCAACACCTGACAGGGGTGAAACTGATCCGTGAGGGCGTTGATCACCGGGATCTCGGCATACTCGGCAAAGATCTCCAGCTCTCGCTGGTCGTAGGTGCGAATGGCAATGACATCCAGGTAGCGGGAGAGGACGCGGGCCGTATCCGGCAGGGGTTCGCCGCGGCTCACCTGCAGCGCCGTCGGTACCAGATCCAGGGTGCTGCCCCCACACTGGGCCATGGCAGCAGTAAAACTGACGCGGGTGCGGGTGGAAGCCTTTTGAAACAACAGCCCCAGCACCCGACCCCGCAGATCCGCCCGATAGGGATCCCGCTTCAGTTCCGCCGCTTGAGCCAGCAGGGCCGATAGCTCTGCCGATGTCAGGTCGCTGAGCCGGAGCAGATCCCGCCCGGCTAAGTTCACAGATCCCACGGTCTTCGACTCGGCCATAGTGCCGCGCGCCACCTCCACGAACAACCCAGCATTGCCAACCCCGCGTTGGTCTTTGAGCCTCAGCTCGACCACGGCCTCAGGATCCGGCTACCGCGAAGAGGAACGAATGGCCTCTTGGGCCTGTTGCCGACGGGCCGAGATCTGAGCCTGGAGGGCCTGGATGGCGGCAGCATACTGGGGGTCGGCCGAGGTGGCCACCAACTCCCGGTTCTGGCCCAGCCGCTTCAGATCTTCTTCAGACAACTCCACCAAAATATCGGGGGTGATGCCCTTGTGATCGATGTCGGTGCCGTTGGGGGTGCGATAACGGGCGATGGTCACCGCCAGGCCCGACCCATCCGACAGGGGATGCACCGACTGCACCAGGCCCTTGCCGAAGGTTTGCGTGCCGATGATCACGGCGCGACGGTTATCTTGCAAAGCCCCCGACAGGATCTCGCTGGCGCTGGCGGATCCCCCATCCACCAAAACGGCCAAAGGCTTGTCGGTGAGGGCGGTGTTGTTGGCCGTGAGGCGATCCTGCTCCCCTTGCCGGTTCACCGTCGAGACAATGCTGCCTCGGTCGATCCACATGCGGGCGATCTCGGCGCTGGAGTAGAGCAGCCCCCCTGGGTTGGCCCGCAGATCGAGAACGTAGGCGGCCACCCCTCGTTTCTCCAGCTCGCGAATGGCTTGGCGCATCTTCTCGGCAGCGTTGCCGGAAAACTGGGTGATGCGGATGTAGCCGATGGGCAGGCCGCTTTCCTCGTGAACCTCGTAGCGCACGGTGGCCAGCTCGATTCTCTCCCGCACCAGGTCGAACACCTTCAGCCCTTCTCCCTCGCGGCGGATGGTCAGCCGCACCCGCGTACCCGGCTCGCCCCGAATGAGGTTGACCGCGGCGTTGGTGTCCATGCCTTCGGTGGATTTGTCGTCGATGCGCACGATCACGTCTTTGGATTTGATCCCGGCCCGGTCGGCGGGGGACCCTTCGATGGGGGAGATCACCACCAGCTCGTTCGTCTCTTGATCCATGCCCAGCGTGATCCCCACCCCGGTCAGCTCGCCGGATGTATCAATTTGCATGCTGGCGAACTGATCGGGATCCAAAAAGCGGGTGTAGGGATCGTTCAGTTTCTTCAGGGCTTCGCGAATGGCCGCATAGGCATCTTCTCGGGTGGCATATTCTCGGCTGAGCAGATCCCGCCGCACCGCCTCCCAATCGACGGAGTTAAAGGAAGGATCGACGTACTCGCGATTGACGATCTGCCAAACTTCGTCCACCACTTCTTTGGGATCCCGGCGAAACCCTGCCCAACCCGGACTGGATAGCTGCACGCCAACCAGCGACACGGCTGTGACTACCGCAGCCGTTGCACTCACCACAAACCCACGCTTTCTCATTGGCTCTCCTGGAAGACAAGGTGCTAAAAGTCGAGGTTGACGAGGTGGATCGCTAACCGTCCGGGAACGGAAGTGCAAGCAAAAGCTTTCTCTCGTCCGCCCTCATCCCAGAAGCATCGGAGATGAAGGAGGAGTACCCCGCCGCAGCCGGTGGGATCCAAAGTTTGGTAGGCTGCAAATGGCACAGCCCGAATGTGCCTAACCTAGCATAGGGATCCCCACAAGGGCGCTCCTGGGATCCCATTCATCACACATCCCAACCCAATTGCCGCTCTTTGTTCTGGATGGGCGCTTGTGCCGCCTTCTTGACCCTATGTCCCTCTCCACCGACTGCCCCAACTCGCTTGCGGCCGCTTTCGATCGGCCTTTGCTGTCCCAAGTGCAGTTGGCCCGCGCTGCCGCCCAGCGCACAGCCACCTTGCCCACTGCTATTAAAAATGCTGCTCTGGAGGCCATGGCCACCGCCCTGCTGGAACACCAAGAGGCCATCTTGACGGCCAACCAGGCGGATTTGGAGCAGGCAGCAGAGAGGGTCGAGGCCGGGGAGTTGTCGGCAGCCGCCTATGCCCGCCTGAAGCTGGATCCCCACAAGTTGGCGGACATGGTGGCCGGAGTGCGGCAGGTGATCCGGCTAGGGGATCCGGTGGGCCGAGCTTTGCTGATCCGAGAGCTGGACGAGGGGCTGGTACTGGAGCGGCGCACCTATCCTTTGGGAGTGCTGGGGGTGATCTTCGAGTCGCGGCCCGATGCTCTGGTGCAAATTGCCGCCCTGGCGGTGAAAACGGGCAATAGCGTCTTGCTCAAAGGGGGATCCGAAGCCCTGCTCTCTTGTCAGGCGTTGATGGCGGCCATCCAAGCGGGGCTGCAGCAGATCCCGGACTTTCCCCAGGGATCTTTGCAGCTGCTCACCAGCCGTGAGGAGATCAAAGCCCTGCTGCAACTGGAGGGGCTGGTGGATCTAATTATCCCCCGCGGCTCCAGCAGCTTTGTCCGCTACATCATGGAAAATACCCGCATCCCGGTGCTGGGCCACGCCGATGGCCTGTGTCACCTGTACGTGGATCGGGCTGCCGATGTGGAGATGGCGGTGAGGCTGACGCTGGACAGCAAAACCCAGTACCCCGCCGCCTGCAACGCCATCGAGACCCTGCTGGTGCACGCGGACATTGCCCCCCAGTTTTTGCCCCCGGCGGTCCAGGCGCTGCGCGAGCAAGGGGTGGAGTTGCGCGGGGATCCCCGCTGCCGCGAGCTGGTGCCGGATCTGATCCCGGCCACTGAGGCCGACTGGAGCACCGAGTACGCCGATTTGATCCTCTCGATCAAGATGGTCGGCTCCCTTGACGAGGCCATTGCCCACATCCAGCAGTACGGATCCCGCCATACCGAGGCCATCGTAACCGAAGATGCCGCCGCCGCCCGTCGATTTCTGGATGAAGTGGATGCGGCAGGAGTCTTTCACAATGCTTCCACCCGCTTTGCCGACGGCTTCCGCTACGGCTTTGGGGCAGAAGTGGGGATCAGCACCCAAAAACTGCCGCCGCGCGGCCCGGTGGGTTTGGAGGGCTTGGTGACCTACCGCTACCAACTGCGAGGGCAAGGACATCTTGTAGCCGACTATACAGGCCCGCAGGCCCGGCCTTTTCAACATCGAGATCGTCTGAACAACACCGGTTTGGCCTAGGGGACAGGGCCTGCCCCGGAAAGGTTATGAGGCAAGCGTTCATAAAAACCGTTCTCCTCGTCTTGGCGGCTCCAGGTTGGGGTAGATTAAAGAATAGCTCTGTGATTTGCAAAGGTTGTGCTTCGTGTCGCGCTGTGGTGTGACAATTAACGATTGGGTTCTGGACTCCAACTGTGCCGACTTGAGCGCCTTTGACCCAGCACCTTGCTTTTTGGTCGCCTTTTGTTATTTCGATTAGGAGCTTCACTGAATCATGTCTGTGCGTCTGTATGTCGGAAATCTGCCGGAAGAGGTGGATCGTCAGGCGTTGGAGAAGCTCTTTCGCTCTGCCGGCGAGGTGATTTCCACCAAGGTGATTCGGGATCGCAAGACCGGCAAGTGTCGCGGCTTCGGATTTGTAACGGTGAACACCGAGGAGCAGGCGCAGCAGTACATCGAAAAGTTCAATGGCCACAGCTTTGGGGATGTTAACTTGCGCATTGAGATCGCCCAGCCGCGCGACCGAGGGGAAGAGGCCCCATCCAAAGCGGCAGCTCCTGAGCCCTCAGCCAAAGAGTCTGGCAAGGAGTCTAAAGATTCCAGAGCATCCAGAGATTCTGAGGCCAAAGGCTCTAAAGATCCATCAGCAGGAAACTCTGCTCCCAGCAAAAAGCAACGCCAGCGCGGCAACAAAGGCGGGCGCGCCACTGTCGCTGCCGCCAGCGAGGCAGCCTCTGAGCCGGATCCCCGCTGGGCCAGCCAGTTGCAGCGGATCAAGGAGCAGCTTCTGCAGGCCACCAATTCCTGATCCCCCCGAAGGAGTGATAGACACCGTTGGGATCCGACGGTAGGCTGTGTGGAGTTCTGGGCATGTCTGAGAGGGGGGTTAGGATGAATAGGCTGGTGAGGGTTTTTCGCGCTTGGGCTCAGGCCGGACTTTTGCTTGGGCTAATGGTTCTGCTGGGAGTGGGAAGTGGAGCTGCGGTTTTCCTGCCGGCGGCGGCGGCCCCGGCAGATTTGGAAGAGCAGGTGCTCCAGATCATTCGCAAGAACCCCCAGGTGATCCTAGAGGCTGTCCAGGAATACCAGCAGCGACAGTACCAAGAGCAACAGCAGCAGCAGCAGCAGTTGGCGGAAGAATTTGGCCGTCAGTTGCGGGAGAACCCGCGTGCCGTCATCGGAGACTCTCCCCAACTGGGATCCGAGGCTTTGCGGTTGGTGTTGGTGGAGTTTTCCGATTTTCAATGTCCCTTCTGCGCCCGCGCCCACGATACCCTCAAACAGTTCATGGCCGAGCACGGGAACGAGGTGACCTTGGTGTACAAGCACCTGCCCTTGACCAGCATCCACCCGGAGGCGATGGCGGCGGCTCGCGCGGCTTGGGCTGCCCAGCGCCAGGGTAAGTTCTGGGAATTTCACGACGAGCTGTTCGCCAACCAATCCCAGCTTGGAGATGCGTTTTATGTGGCCACTGCCGAGAAGTTGGGCCTGAACGTGGAGAAGTTCAACCGGGATCGGCGCAGCCGGGCGGCAGAGCGAGCCATTCAGCGGGATATGGATCTGGCCTCTCAACTGGGCATTGGCGGCACGCCCTATTTCATCTTGAACGGCATTGCCTTCTCGGGGGCGCAGCCGCTGGAGGTGTTTGAGCAGACGCTGCAACAGGCCAAACAAGCTCTTTAGCCCGTTCAGGGTCTTAGGTCCTGATGTCGAGTCCCTATCGTTGCCCGGAGTGTGGGGATGAGTTCCTGTTTCGACCGGATCCCTGCCCCACCTGTGCCAGCCGACAACGCCAGAAGCAGCGGGCCGCTCGCGCCAAGGAAAAGCGGGGCAGCTACGACCTGACGGGCCAAGTTGCTGCTGCCGAGTTCTGGCAACTGTTGCGCTGGTACCCCTGTTGCCCCTGCTGTGGCAGGCCATGGTCACAGGTGGGATCCGCTCCTGTCCAGGATCACATCATCCCCCTCAGCCGCGGAGGGCCCAACACGGCTGCCAACTTGCAGCCCCTCTGCCCGGCCTGCAACGGCTGGAAGGCAGACTTTCTCATCTATTTCGACAGGGCCGTGCCGGGTCAGGTGCGACCCTTGCCCCAGCACCTTTGGCCCAGCTTTCGGCGTTGGCTCCGCCTCACCGGGGCCAATCGGGGGGTGGAGGATGTCCACAGCATCTTGTCCAGCCCCTGCGAAAGGCAACTGGACTGGTTGGATCCCAGCTTAGATCTTGGCGGCGGGGATCGCCCCCACGTGGTGCAACAGTTGGCCTATCCCCTGGCCAGCCCGCCCCAATTGCAGGCGGAAACCCTGCGCCTCACCCTAGTGGCGATCTCACTCGCAGAAGGATCCCTGGCGATTCCAACAAGCGGTGCAAAGGGCAGCGAGGCCCAATGGGGCTATTCTCAACAGCAGCGGGACGGTTCCTGACCTCCCCTCTCCCTCAGGGAGAGGGGCTGGGGGTGAGGAGCTGAAGCTGGCTGCTGCTACTCCACGGGCAGGATGCGGGCGTCAAACCCCGCCTCGGCCAGGGCGCGCCGCGCCTGTTCGGCATTGGCCCGCTGCCGGTAAGTGCCCACCTGAATCACAGAGCCGCGCACAAAAGCGTCAGGGGCAAACTGCTGCAGCTTGGGCAGCGCCTCTGCGCCGGCGGATACCACCACCCAAAATCCGCCTGTGCCTTCTTCGCGCAGGGATGCGGGAGAGGGGGTGGGATCCTGAACCAGAAGCGGTCGAGAGCGGCGCAGATCGGCGGGGAAGATCCCGGCTTCGTAGCCTCGGTCGGCCAGGTACCGCACCTGTTCGGCGGCAGCAGCCGGATCGGCAAACCCGCCCGTGCGCACCACCCGCAGGTCGTCGTAGATCAAAGGCAGGGATCCCTCTAGCAGTTGTTTGAGTGCAGGCCATTTCTCACCGCTGGGATCCGCCACCAACACCCAGTAGCGCTCCCCCTGAGGTGGATTGGAGTCAGGATCCCCTACAGCTTCCTCCCCTGCCAGCGACACCGCCACTGCCGGCAAGCCCTGGGCGGTCAGCCAGCGGGCCTGATCCTGCGCCAGCGACAGGCGGGAGAAGGTGCCCGTCTGCAAAGCCGCCTGGCCGCGGTACTGCACCACAGCAGCTCCTGGAAAAAAGCGGCGCACCCGCTCTTCCAGCCGGGGATCCCTGCTGGGGTTGGGCACATAGGTGGCAAAGGGCCGCTGGGGATCGGAGGGGGGAGCCGTTGGCGCCGGCGGGGCAGGGTTTTCAGAGCTGGGGGAGGGGCGGTCGGGCGCTGTTTGGGCGGGAAAAGCGGGCGAAAGGGGCGGATCCGTATCTTGACGGCTCACCACCCGCACCGGCAAGCCCAACCGTTCCAATTCAGCCTGGCGGCGTTGGGCGTGGTTGCGGTTGATAAACGTCCCCGCTAAAATGAACACCTGCCCGTCCCCTTGCACCAAATAGGCATCCGGCACCTGGCCGCGCACCTGGGCTAGAGCGGCTGCCTCGTTGGCCAGCACATGTACCTGGTAGCGGGTCAAGGCCAAAGCAGCAGGCAGGGCGAGGACAAAAGCCGCCAGGGATCCGGCCAAGAGGGCCGCTGTCATCCCCAGCCGTGGAGCAGGGAGCCCCTGCCACCCTGGAGCAGCCCTTTGGTTTATAAGCCATCTGCGGCACTGAAACAGCCCGGCGTTCACGGGATAAGCACAGACTTAGCGCATTTTTGGGTGCATCTCTAGTATAGACAGGTCGGCAGAACTCCACCCCTGGCGGGAATGGTTTGCGGCCCAGGGGTTTTCAGAAGCGGCGGCGCCGGCGGCGCCGAGCAGTCAGGGTGCGGGATCCCCCCAGGGCAAAGCGGATGATCTCCGTCTTGTACTGCTGCGAGCCCTCTGTGTAGTGGGCAAGCTGAATAGCGGATCCCTGGCCGGAGGGAAGAGCTGGCAAGGGCTGATCCGGGGTTTCGGCTTCGAGGGCGATGAAAAATCTTAGACGCAGCAGCACCTCCAGTTTAGACAGGCGCTCGGTCTGTTCGGGCACGAGGCGGCCGAGAGAGATTTGGAGGCGCGGCCTGCGGCGCCGGGATCCAGGGCGGCTCCAAAGCTGCCGGGCCAACGTCCACAGAGAGGCTTGCTCAGGAGACTTGACCAATAGCTTCCAGCCTGTCAGCGGGTTGAGGCCATAGGTAAGCAGCAGAGAATACATCGGCGGCAGGAAAGAGCAGAGGAGCGTTTTGAGTTAATGTCAAAAGGATAGCCCATAGGCCAACTGTAGCACTGCTACCTGAAGACCGATTGCAATGGCCGGGATCCCTGCCCAACGCTGGCTGTTTCATTCTGCAGACACACTGGCTGCCCAGAACTTGGCCGAGGCAGTGGGGGTCTCCTCTGCGTTAGCTCAGATCTTGCTCAATCGCGGCCTCTCTAGCCCTGCTGCTGTGCAGCGGTATTTGCAGCCGGATCCCGCCCACCTGCCCCCGCCCAGCCAGGATTTTGCCGATTTGCCGCTGGCGGTGGAACTGCTGGATGGGGCGATTTGCCGACAAGAGCCCATTGCCATCTGCGGCGACTACGATGCCGACGGCATGACCAGCACGGCTCTGCTGCTGCGGGCGTTGCGGGGCACGCCAGTGGTTTACCGCATTCCCAGCCGCATGACCGAGGGCTATGGCCTCAACAGCCGCATGGTGCAAGAGCTGCACCGCGAGGGGGTGCGCCTCATCCTCACGGTGGACAACGGCATCTCTGCCCACGAGCCCATCCAACTGGCCAAAGCCCTAGGTTTGACGGTGATCGTGACGGATCACCACGATTTGCCGCCCCAGTTGCCCCCTGCCGACGCCATCCTCAATCCCAAACAGCTCCCGCTCTCTTCTCCCTATCGAGGGATGGCCGGGGTGGGGGTGGCCTACCTCCTGGCCCAGGCGCTGGCGGAGCGGCGCGGTGACGGCCATTTGGAGCGGGTGGCGCTGGAACTGTTTACCGTGGGCACCATTGCCGATTTGGCGCCGCTGACAGGGATCAACCGCCTTTGGGTGCGGCAGGGGCTGAACCTCTTGCCCACTTCCCAGGTGGCCGGGATCCGCGCCCTGTTGCAGGTGATGGGGGTGCAGGGATCCCCAGAGGAGCTGCGGCCTGAGTGGATTGGGTTTGGCCTGGGGCCGCGCATCAACGCCGTTGGGCGGATTGGCCAGGCGAGAATGGGGATCCAGTTGCTGACCACCGACGACCCGCAGCAGGCGGAGAAACTGGCCCGCCGCTGCGAACGCCTCAACCAGGTGCGGCAGCAGATGTGCAGCCGCATCGAGGCCGAGGCCCTGGAGCAAATTGCCCGGCAAGGTCGGGATCTGCGGCAGGAACGGGTGTTGACGATTTTGGGATCCCCGCAGCAGAAATGGCACAAAGGGGTGATCGGCATCGTGGCCTCGCGCTTGGCAGAGCGTTTGGGCTGTCCGGTGTTCATCGGCAGCCAGTCGCGGCAAGGGGAGGTCAGCGGCTCGGCGCGGCAGGGGATCCCGGAGTTCGACGTGTTTCAGGCGTTGGAGTTTTGCCAAGATCTGTTCAGCAAACACGGCGGCCACCCGGCGGCAGGGGGATTTAGCCTGAGGGCGGAAAACTGGCCTCTTTTTGAAGAGCGGCTGCGGCAGTTTGCCCAACAGCAGTTGCAGCCGGAGCAGATCCAGCCGCTGGTACAGATCGACGTGGAGGTGGCACTGGCGGATCTCACCCTTGACCTCTATCGAGAGCTTCAGCATCTGCAGCCCTGTGGCATCGGCAACCCTGAGCCGGTCTTCTGCAGCCGCAACCTGCAGGTGCTGCAACAGCAGCGCTTTGGCGCAAGGGCCGTTACTGGGGATACCCCCAGCCACCTGAAGCTGCTGGTTCAGGATCCCGACACTTCTGCCTTTGGCAACCGAGCAGAACCCTCACTAGCCTCAACCGCCAAAGCCCGCAGCCGTCCCCTGTGGGCCATTCGCTGGCGAGGGGCTGAGAATTATCCCCTGCCCGACCGAGTTGACCTCGCCTACACTCTGAAGGCCAAAACGTGGCAGGGAGAAACCCAACTGGAGCTGGAAATTGTCGGGATCCGACCTGCCCAAGAGGCTGCTGCCCGCACCCCCCCCTTTCCTCTGGACGCTGCTCCTTCCATGTCCCACTCCCAGAGCGAGACCGAGTCCTCACCCCTGTTGATCTGGCGACCCACCCCCCAGCCCACCCAGCCTTTGCGTTGGCAAGCTGTAGACCGGTTTTCTGTCCTCTTGCCCCGGGCGCGGGGAACCATCCTGTTCTACGGCTTCCGCCGCCCTTCGCTTGTCCTGTCTTCTGGGCGGCACTTGACTCTCCACTACGACCGCCCCCAAACCGGCCACCGCTACGATCAACTCTGGTTGTGGAGTTGGCCTCCTTCTGTGGATCACCTCAAGTGGCTGCTCTGGGGTACTCCCAGCAGTGAGCTGCTGATCGCCGTCCATCGGCAAGCGGTGCCCCTACCCTCCGCCACCGGCTTGCAACGCCAGCTCCGCCAATACCTGCAAACCCACAGCCAGGTGGATCTGCTGCGCTTGGCCCAGCAATGGTGGCTGTCTCCGGCGGTATTGGTGGCAGGCTTGCGCTCCCTGGGGTATGCCTGTTCGGATTTTGGCCCCACAGGATCCCTGGACGAAGAACTGGAGGCCCAGCAAGCTTGGTACCGCAGCTCCTGGCAGCAAGTGGCCGCCCGGCTGCTGCAGATTCCTTTTGCGCCAGCGGTGTAGGGCAGCATGGGAATTAAGCTACTGCTGGGCTCCGACTACCACGGCAGCGACCGGCTGATCCGGCAGGCCCTGGCCCATCTGCCACAGGTGGATGCTTACATCAACTGCGGCGATTTCTGTTCCAAGGCCGGCAAGCCCTCCCGTAAAGCCACCCAGGGCTTTCATCCGGCAGCGCAAGCCGAGGTAGCCCAGTTGCAATCTTTTCTGGCGGCGGTGGAGAGTTTGGGCAAGCCCTGGCTCTTCCTGCCCGGCAACCACGATCCGGCGGCTGCGGTTTTGGATTCGCTGGCTGGCAGTTGGGGGCGGGCCATCACCCAGTCCTGCTGCTTTGAGTGGCTGGGGTTACAGGTTTTGGCTGTGCCCTGGACTCCCCCCTGTGGTTGGAGCTGGTCTCTCACCTCCGGCCATTTGCAGGAGCTGCTCCACCTCTACCGTCAACCCCCCCGGCCCATTGACCTGCTGCTGACCCATGCTCCGCCGCAAGGTCTTTTGGATGAAGGCGGAAAATGGTATCACCATTGCACGCCCACTTTGCGCCCCTTATTGGAACAGGTGCAGCCGCGCTACTACATCTGCGGACACATGCATTGGGATGGGGGCAAGGTAGAGCGGTGGGGATCCACCCTGGTGATCAACGCGGCTCTGCACAACATGGTTCTCGAGATTGATTAGGCAGGGATCCCTTGGATTTGCGCTAGGATCCCTTTCATGCCCCGTTCTTTGATCTTGGCCAGCAGCAGCCCTGGCAAATGGCGCGAGTTCAACGCCTTTTTCCAAGTCCATGCCCCCGCTTGGGAGCTGCTCCGTCTGCCTGCAGCAATTGAGGTGGAAGAGACCGGTACCACCTTTGCCGAGAATGCCCTTCTCAAAGCCAAGGCCGTGGCCAAAGCTCTGAGAGAGTGGGCCATTGCCGACGATTCCGGCCTGGCGGTGGCAGCCCTTGGCGGCGCCCCCGGGATCCACTCGGCTCGCTATGCTAACAGCGATGCCGCCCGCATCCAGCGGCTGCTGCAGGAGATGGAAGGGATCCCAAATCGCCGAGCCACCTTTCACTGCGCCATCGCCCTGGTGGATCCCCAGGGCCAGGTGCAGGCGTTGGTGGAAGGCCTTTGCCACGGGGAAATCTTGACCCAGCCGCGAGGAAAGGGGGGGTTCGGCTACGACCCGCTGTTTTGGGTGCCGGAGGTGGAGCTAACCTTTGCCGAGATGAGCCCGGCGCAAAAAGAAGCCATCGGCCACCGCGGCCAGGCCCTACGCGCCCTCAAGGAGCAGTTGCTCGCCTTGGAGGGCAGTCTGGGCTAGCCTAGACTCACCAAAGGCTTGGGAGCTGCTAGGATACACTAGTCCAATTCTTGAGGGTTTGGGACAGGGAAAACCCTCTTGCGTTGGCAGCCGAAAGGGAGTACTTGAGGCAACATGAGCTTCTCCGAGTTTGAGGATCGCGATCCCACCGCCGCGACAGAGCAGGCTGCTGGCCGTGGTTCTCCAGATTCTACTTCCAGTCCAAACTCCAGCGGAGCAGCGGGCGGCCGTCGTTCTCCGCCCCCTTTGCCGGAAGAGGGCTCAACTGTTGCGGGCGCAGAAGATTGGCTGGATGAGGAGAATGGGCGGGATAGCCACAGGGCTTCGCGACCTTCTGGCCGCAGCCGAGACAACGAAAAGGGTGAGCAGAGAAGAGCGGGTGAGCGTTCTGGACAGGCCCTAGTTCCCCGCCGTTCTGTCTCCGGCAGCCGGAACGGATCCGCCCGCTCTTCTGCCTATGCCGGCTCCTACCGGTCTGCAACTTACGGCTACACCGCCGGCTACGGCGGCAGTGGAGGATATGGAGGTGGAGGACGCAGCAGCAGCTCCTCAGGGGGAGTCTCCTCCTCGGATCTGACAATCCTGCTGGTGGTGGCCTTGCTGGCTTTCTTCGGCGGGTTTGCCATCCGCAACATCTTTGCCGAGTCGGGCGGCTTCGACGATGAGCGTCCCATCCGCGCGGCCAACGTGCCGGCGGCCTTCCGGGATTTTTGCTTTGCCTACAATGGCACGGCTTCCTTTACCGTGGTGCAACTGACCAGCGTTTCCGCCCTCACCATGGCTTCGGTGCCCATTTACAAGATGGACACCTGCACCATCCCCGTCAGCCAAACCGCCAACGCCCTGCAGGCCTTGGGCATCCGCGGGCGGGCAGACACCTTAGGCCCACAATTGGGGGGATCCAACCTCACCCTCATCCAGCTCCCTCTCGCCAGCGGCTTGGCCCGCGCCATCTACAACCAGTTTCCCAGCTTAGCCACCCAGGGTAACGAGGCCCAGGTTTTGTCCCAACTGGAAACCACCATCAACAACACCCTGCGCTCCAACATCGAAGGGCTGGCCTTGCAAGGCCTGGAGCCCACCAACATCCCCGATGTGTACGTGATGGTGCCGGGGCACTCCTTCAATTTGCAGCCTCAACTCAACCTGCGCTAGCCATGCCCCTCAAACAATCCTTTGACACACTCTCCTGGGCGAGGACGTGTTCATCACCTTAGAAGGTGGAGAAGGAGCGGGCAAAACCACTCAGCAGTCCCTTTTGGCCGAGCAGCTTCAACAAGAGGGCTATGCTTGCCTGTGTACCCGCGAGCCAGGGGGCACAGCACTGGGAAAGGTGCTGCGGGAGCTGCTGTTGCACGGGGATCCCATGACGCCGCTGGCCGAGCTGCTCCTGTACGCGGCGGATCGGGCTGAACACGTGAGCAAGGTCATCGCGCCGGCCCTGGCGGCGGGACAAGTGGTGATCTGTGATCGCTACACCGATTCCACCCTGGCCTACCAGGGCTACGGTCGGGGGCTGGATTTGGGGCAGATCCGCCAGCTCAACCACTTGGCCACCGGCGGGCTGCAGCCGCATCTCACCCTGTGGCTGGATCTTGCTCCCGAAGTGGGGCTAGCGCGCTCCCATCTTGGCGACAAACTGGAACAGGAGCACCTGGAGTTCCACCGCCGCGTCTACCAAGGGTTCCAAGCCCTGGCCGCTGCAGAACCGCAGCGGATTGTCTGCGTTCCGGCCCAGGGATCCCCTGCCGAGGTAGCGGCACGGATTTGGTCGGTGGTGAAGCCCCGCCTACCCCGGCGCGACAACAGTGCAAGTTAGTATCTCTCCCCTCTCGCCCTCTTAAGGTTAAAATTAGGTTAAGAAGCAAAGCCGCTCTACCTCTTCCTAGGTTAGGTTGGCTGGGCGGCTCCGCGGGCGAGAGTTTTGTCTTTTCGATTGCTTCGCTGGGCTTTTGGAAAGGGAGACCTGTCTATAGATGCGATGTTGCTGGGTACCGAGCAAAAGGGTGAACAGAACCAGATCATGCTTTCCCCTTTGTCCTCGTCCTCTCTGGCGCTCCAAGCCCACCAACTGTTGAGCCAGCAATGGCAGCGACTGCAAAAACACGTGCGGCGAGTTCTGGCCCAGCATCCAGAGGCAGTAGAATCCTTGCATCAAATCCGGGTGATCCTGCGCCGTATTGGCACCTGGGTGGAGGTGTTTCAGGGATCTGTCCGGCTGCCCAAACCTCTTAAGCCCAAACGCCTGCAAAAGTTGGCCAGGGCTTTGGGCAAACAGCGGGATCTGGACGTGCTGCTGGAAATCCTGCAGGAGCCGTGGTGGGAAGGGATCCCGGCGGCCCAGCAAGCGGAGCTGGAGAAGCTAAGGCAAGATCTGCGGCAACGTCGAGCCCGAGCTGAGAAGCGCTCCCGTCGCATCCTCGAAGATTCTGACTTTCTGGAGTTTCAAGCCGCCTGCGAGCAGTGGCTGGCTCACCCGCGCTACAAGCCTCAGGCAGAGCTGCCTTTACTGGAAAGCTTGCCCCATTTGCTGACCCCTCTGCTGGCCGAGTGGCTGCTGCAACCGGGTTGGCGGATCCCTGCTTTTCCCAGGACGGAGGCTCAAGCTGAGCAACTGCACGAGCTGCGCAAGGCTACCAAACGGCTGCGCTATCAGGTGGAGTTTTTTGCGCCCTTTTACGGGGAAGCCATGCAAGATTGGATAGCGACCCTGAAGCGCCTGCAAGACCAACTGGGCCGCTTTAACGACTTGCAGGTTTTGCAAGCCGAGCTGCCCGCAGACTCAGAACTGCAAACCCTTCTCCAAGAGCAACAAAAGCTAGCCCTCCAGGAGTGGCCCGGCTACCAACAGCGCTATCTGTCTACTGCTGAGCAGCGGCAGCTTTATTGCAATTGGTTTGTTTCCAATTTCTAGGGATCCCCCCGAAGGGGGAACAAACTCTGTCTTAGCTCTAATCCATCTTGTTTTGGCAGTTTCCAATTTCTAGGGATCCCCCCGAAGGGGGAACCAAACGGGATTCTAGGCCGTGGGTACAAGTCTGCGTCTGTTTCCAATTTCTAGGAATCCCCCCGAAGGGGGAACGAGTGTAATCACTCAGTGAGGGTGCTATGACCTACCAGTTTCCAATTTCTAGGGATCCCCCCGAAGGGGGAACTGGAGTTCTTGCCCCCCCACATCGAGACCAGCGTCCTGGTTTCCAATTTCTAGGGATCCCCCCGAAGGGGGAACAAGAGCGGCTAAACCCAGTGACTGGTGAAGAAGTCATGTTTCCAATTTCTAGGGATCCCCCCGAAGGGGGAACTGGTGGAAGAGGCGCAGTGTCTGGATGACTCAATGGTGTGTTTCCAATTTCTAGGGATCCCCCCGAAGGGGGAACCACAAGTCATCATCGCCCTGCCAGGACTCTCCCCCCTGGCGTTTCCAATTTCTAGGGATCCCCCCGAAGGGGGAACTTGAGATTCTCCGGAAGTATGAGGAGGATTCTAAAACAGTTTCCAATTTCTAGGGATCCCCCCGAAGGGGGAACGCTAGACCTTCCCACGTGTCTTGGGAAGGTAAGCGCAGCTGTTTCCAATTTCTAGGGATCCCCCCGAAGGGGGAACTACGAAACATATGTCGATTCAAAAGGTACTACACTAGTTTCCAATTTCTAGGGATCCCCCCGAAGGGGGAACCAACCGCGCAGTAAAGGCTAACCTAGGCCGGGTTAGGTTTCCAATTTCTAGGGATCCCCCCGAAGGGGGAACATCCAACTATCGAATTAAGCTGGAATAACGCATTCAGGTTTCCAATTTCTAGGGATCCCCCCGAAGGGGGAACATGAGTAGGGGGAGCCTATTCGGGTATGGCCCGACCTGTTTCCAATTTCTAGGGATCCCCCCGAAGGGGGAACTGGAGCTCGCCTCGAGCTCCAACTCGGACAATCTTAGTTTTAAGTTTCCAATTTCTAGGGATCCCCCCGAAGGGGGAACTTGGCAATCTCGAAGAACGCCGGTACTGCAGCACGACGGTTTCCAATTTCTAGGGATCCCCCCGAAGGGGGAACTGAGAAAGTTAGAAACTCCCGGCTCAATCGGGAAGCTCAAAGTTTCCAATTTCTAGGGATCCCCCCGAAGGGGGAACAGGGCTAGGGCCAATACAGGTTGGGGTTCTAAGTAGTTTGTTTCCAATTTCTAGGGATCCCCCCGAAGGGGGAACTTTTCGTAATCAACTGTCAGGAGGAGAGGAAAATGCCAAGGTTGTTTCCAATTTCTAGGGATCCCCCCGAAGGGGGAACCAAGAATCTCCAATAGGTCACCCACCCACCAGGCCCCGTTTCCAATTTCTAGGGATCCCCCCGAAGGGGGAACTCGGACTGGCGCCGGCTCAAGGGTTGGGACCCGCTCTTTAGTTTCCAATTTCTAGGGATCCCCCCGAAGGGGGAACCACTGGTCTTCACCGGTAAGGTGGCCCTGGCCTACTGTTTCCAATTTCTAGGGATCCCCCCGAAGGGGGAACTCTACCCCTATTAAACCCAAGCGGGGCAAGGAATGCAAGACCCATTTGCGAGGGGGTCGGTCGAAGACGGCAAAAAAGGGCCTAGAAGAGGGGGGGCAAGAGGCCTGAAAGCCTTGTGGCGCAAGGCATCGAGCGGGTCAACGAAAGAATCGGCCTTTGCGGGATTTGGCGAGGCGCTCGCAGAGCCGCTGATACCGTTTTTGTGTGCTTTTGACAACATGAGCCTCAGGGGGCTGAAGCGCCTATAGTGGGGGAAGATCTCCAGCTTCCCTCGTTGTCGATGTCGGATCTCACCCCCACGGGTAAGCTTCTGGCCGGGATCCAGGCCCAGCAGTCTGGCGACTTGCGAACAGCGGAAGCCATTTACTCGGAAATTCTGGCGGAGTTTCCGGATCAAGCTGATGCCCTGCACCTGCTGGGGACGGTGGCCCAGGCCAAGGGAGAGGGGGAATGGGCGGCTGCTTTGATTGCCGAGGCCATTGCGCTCGATCCCTGCGTAGCCCTCTATCATCACAACCTGGGCGTTGTCTATGAATCTTTGGGGCAACTGGAAAAGGCGCTATCTTGCTATCGGCAGAGCCTGAGCCTCAATCCCAAGGCTTACCTTTCTGCTTTGCAAGCCGGCAAGATTCTTGTTAACCTACGCCGCCATCAAGAAGCGATCCCTTTGCTTGGCTCCTTGTTAGAAAATCCAGATCCAGCAGCAGGGATCCCTTGGGCTGAGGTGCATTTTTATCTGGGAATGGCCCATCGTGAGCAAGGGGAACACAGCGCGGCTCTGGCTCACCTGGAAAAGTCGTGGACTTTGGATCCCAATTTTGTGGTAGCTCGCTGGCTTTACCATCTCTATTTGCCCGCCCTCTATCAGGATGAGGAAGAGCTGCATAGATTTCGCTCTCGCTTTGTAGAACACCTGGATCGCCTCATTGAGGAGACGCCCTTGGACACCCAAGAGCAGCGGCGGCTTGCCTTTTTAGGGTCAAGCTGGGGAACG
The DNA here is from genome assembly GCF_047502715.1 of Synechococcus sp. H55.10. Taxonomy (NCBI): domain Bacteria; kingdom Bacillati; phylum Cyanobacteriota; class Cyanophyceae; order Synechococcales; family Synechococcaceae; genus Synechococcus; species Synechococcus sp. H55.10. The sequence goes on along the minus strand of NZ_JANSJJ010000044.1, from coordinate 10,119 downwards.
CCCCACTATCTGCAGTACCAGGGCTGCGACGACCTGGAGCTGCAGAAAAAATACGCTCAGTTTGTGCAGCGCATCGTGAAATCTTGCTACCCCAATTGGCACTCTCTTCCCCGGCAACCAGGGGATCCCATTCGCGTTGGCTTTGTCTCGGCCTCGATGCGCGCTTGCTCCTACAGCCGTCTCTCTTTGGGGTGGGTGAAGTACTTAAAGGCGAGCTCCCAGTGGCCTTTTCTGGTGTTTGCCTACCATTTGGATCCCAGAACCGACTTCATGACAGAGCAATATCGTCAGTATGCCGATGTATTTCGCCACATTCCCACTGGCTTTGAAGATGCTGCCCGCCAAATTTTGCAGGATCAGCTCGATGTTTTGGTGTATCTGGAAATTGGCCTTTCTCCCCTGATTTTGCAACTGGCATCTCTGCGGCTAGCCCCAGTGCAATGCTCCACCTGGGCCCATCCTGTAACTTCTGGACTTTCAACCATTGACTACTTTCTCTCCAGCGACCTGATGGAGCCCGAAGATGGGCAGGCTCACTACAGCGAAACCCTAGTTCGGCTGCCCCGCCTGGGTACTTGTTTTGAAAAGCCCGTTTTACCTCAGCAAAAGCGTCATCGTGGGGATTTTGGCCTGCGCCAAGACGCAGTAGTTTATCTTACCTGTCAATACCTGGGCAAGTATCTGCCCCAATATGACTATCTTTTTGCCGCCATTGCCCAGCGAGTGCCCAACGCTCAATTTGTCTTCTTGGCGTTGCCCAATGCTGCCATTGCCCAACACTTTTGGCAGCGTCTTTCCCGAACTTTCTCCGCCTATGGCCTTTCTGCGGAAGACCACTGCTTGATCTTGCCCCAACTGGATCATCAAGACTACTTGGATCTCAACCGCTGCGCCGACATTATGCTGGATTCCTACGGCTGGTCGGGCGGGATCACCACCCTGGAAGCTGTTGCTGCCGGCTTGCCTGTAGTGACCTGCCCTGGCCGGTTCCTGCGGGGCCGCCACACCTATGCCATTCTCAAAAGGATGGGCCTTGATCTCTTAATTGCCCAAGACCTCCAGCGCTACGAAGAGTTAGCCGTCCAACTGGGAACGGATCCCCAATTTCGGCAGCAAATCTCCCAGCAGATCCAACAGCGGCGCGACCTGCTTTTTGAGGATCGAGACTGCGTGGCAGCTCTGGCCCATTTCTTGCTCACCAGGAAGCGCTACGCCAGCAGTGGTTATGGTTAGCTCACCCCAAGTAGAGGGCTTTGCTCCGGATCCCTTCCCGCAAATGGGTACAAGACTGGCTCGATGGTTCCGCCGTGCCCTTCTCGAGCTGGGCAGTGAGATAGGCCATCCGTGCTGAACGTAGGGCAAGGCTGTCAGTGATCTTCATTTTGTGCGAATTGCTCAAATCATCCTAATCTGGATCCAGAGGAACGTTAGCGATCCGGTGGCCGGGGGAGTGTCTATGTCATTGTCAGCGTTGAAGGTTTCTGGATCCCAGGTGCGGTTTTTCTGGGGCCTTCTGGCCTCGACTGTCCTCCTGGCAGGCTGTGGGGGGGGTGGGGGGACGGTGCCGCCTCTGGTCAATGTTTGCGAGCAAGCCTTTAGCCCAGAGTTTTTCGCATCAATTGGCCTGCGCCGCCAAGGAGATAGCCGCAGCGGAACCTTGGGGCCGAATAGCCTTTTGGAGTTCTACTTCGATAGCGCTGGCGAGGTTCAAAATGCCCGGGAAGTTCCACCGCCTCCTGGCACCTTCACCTTTTACTCAGATGGGTTTCTCTACTTTCCTTCTGCAGCCAACGTTACCGGAGTTACCATCCGGCTGACCAGCCCGGTTTTCGATCCGCTGTTGGTCATCGGTGCCTTTGATACCGGTAGAAATTTGGATCGGAATGTCCTTTTTGTTAACGATGATGCTGCTCCTGGCAACTTTACCACCTCCCAGCTCACGATCCCGGTGCGGCAAGACCGCTGCTACTTGATCCAGGTGCAAAGTTACTGGGCGCAAAATGCTTCCCCAACCGCTGGGCCAGGTAGTCCTGGGCGAGGGCCATATACCCTCCAGGTGGTGAGCGAAACGTTTGCCACCCCTCCTCCTCTCCCTCCCTTGCAACAGAAGCCGGAGGATCCGGAGAACGGCGGTGGCGGTGACCGAGGTGGCGGCGTGGGTATTTAACTCTGGCGAGTGAGCCTGATGGCAAAGCTGGCGCTGCCACAGGTGGCCGTGCCACGAATGGAGCGCCCGTCGGCGCTGACAGTGCCACTCCACGTGATGGTTGGGGTACCGCTGCCCCCTATCTTGCCGCTGACAGAAAGTTGGTTGCGGATGAGCTGGCCACTGCGCTCCGCAAAACCGGGAGAGGAAACACTGATCTGGTTGCCGTCTTGACGAATGGAGACGGTTTCCTGGATACCGGTTGCAACATTAACCTTACACAGGGATCCCTGCCAGACAAAGGATCCTCCCTCGTAGAGCCACTGGCCGCTCAAGGCAAGCTCTGCCGCAGGCGTTGGTGTTGCTGGGGCCGGTGTCGAGGTGGGCGGCGGGGGTGGAGTTGGGGTAGGGGTAGGAGCACGAGGAACAAGCGGCGTCAATCGAGGGATAGGGGTAAGCGTTGGTGTTGGCACCGGAGTGGGAGTGGGTGGCAGTACTGGAGTTCGAGTAGGCGTCGCCACCGGGGTAGGAGTGGGTGTCGGTGCCGGAGTTGGAGTAGGCGTTGCCACCGGAGTGGGAGTGGGTGTTGGTGCCGGAGTTGGAGTAGGCGTTGCCACCGGAGTGGGAGTGGGTGTTGGTGCCGGAGTTGGAGTAAGTGTCGCCACCGGAGTGGGGGCGGGCTCGAGGGTAGGTGTTGGGGTGACTGCGGCGGTAGGGATCGGCTCCGGCTCTTCCTGGGTATCGCGGGTTGCTGGGCGCGGCCAGAGCCAAAAGGCGGCCAACAAAGCCACAGCGCCTCCCCCAGCCAAGACCCACTTCAGGCTGCTGCCAGAAGGCTGGAGAACCGTTGGGGGGGCAGCTTGCGGCAGAGGGCGGGTGCGGGGAGTATCCGTTCGTGGTGGGACGGGGGGATCCTGAGGGGGAGCAGCCGGGCGGGTGTTGCTGGCTGGGATGACTGTAGAGGGGGTTTTGGGAGTTTCGCCTGCAGCTTGAGAGGAGGGATCCGGTGCAGCTTCTGCCGAGGTAGTTGAGGGGAGAGGTTCCTGCCCGGCGATGTAGTAGGGGATCCCTGCACCTGGGGGAGAGACCGGCTCATCTTCAATGAGATCCAGATCCTCATCGCGGATATCTTCAAAGGCTCCAGCAGTTGATCCTGTATTGCTGGTGGTTGCGAGCGGCAGCCTGGGATCGGAAGAGGATGGAGCCTCGTTTTGAGCCTTGGCACCGCCGGTGGGAAGAATCACGGTACTGGCCTGGCTGCTGGAGAGTTGAGTGGCTACCGTCAGCTCATAGGCTTGCAGCAGCCGCTCCCCTAGCTCCTGCATCGTCTGCGGCCGCTCGTCGGGGTTTTTCTTGAGGCAATCCATCACCACTGCTGCCAAGGCGGGCGGGATCGGCTGCGGGGTTGTCTCCGGGTTGATCTCAAGGGGGCTTTCGTAGCAATGGGCGTGGATCCAACTGTGCAGAGAGTCGGTTTCCAATTGAAAGGGCATGGATCCCGTCAGCATCTCGTAGAGCACCACCCCCAGGGAGTAAATGTCTGAGCGGGCATCCAGAGACTTGCCCCGTATCTGTTCAGGAGAGGCGTAACGAGCGGTGCCGATAAATCCACCCCCTTTTTGGGTGCCCAGGCTAAGGGTGTGATCAGCCAAGGTTTTGGCTACGCCGAAGTCGAGGATTTTCAGTTGCGACGTGAGCTGGCCATCTCGAAAAACCCGCTCAACAAACAGGTTGCTGGGCTTGATGTCGCGGTGAATGACGCCCCGAATCTCACGGCCCTCGACCTTGGCTTGAAATGTATGAGCAAAGTGCAGCCCCTCACAGGCCTGCAGGGCCAGCCGAAGGGCTTGCCGGAGCGGCAGAGCCCCTTTTTCTCGAATCAGCTTGCCCAGATCCTGCCCCTTGAGGTACTCCATCACCAAGTAGGCCTGCTCCCCCTCTTGGCCGTGATCCAAGACTTTGACGATGCGGGGATGCTGGCCCAGAAGGGTGCTGACGCGGATCTCTTCGGCAAAGCGGCGACGCAGATCGGTCTGGGCGTCACCCCGGCTCAGCAGCATAGGGGCATGCAGGATCTTAACAGCCACCTCTTGGCGGTTGTTGTGCAAGTCCAAAGCGCGGAAGACGGATCCCATGCCGCCGCCACCGATTTCTTGAATCAGTTGGTAGCGGCCACCCAAAATGCGATCGGTGAGATCGGGGGCCATAGGTTTGCAGGTGCAGCGAAGAAGCAGCTTGGGCAGGGCTGTCCATACGATAAACCAATTGCTGGAGTTTATACCGGCTCATTTCCCCGTCCAACTCAGGGATCCCAATCTTTGACGCTCTGGGAACTCTGCGCCGCTCAAGCCCTCACCCCCAACCCCTCTCCCTCTGGGAGAGGGGAGTTGGAGCGGCGCGTTTGCGGCAGCGCTGCCTAGCAATAACGACGCGACGAGCTGTTTTTCACTGCTATTTGGAATGACTATTTAGAGATTTTTTTAAAGATCCCCAGTAAATGTGAAGAAAGCAAAAGGAAATGCTTGGGGAAATGAGGCCTTCTGGGCAACCTTCAGCCCCAAGAGGGATGATCGGAAGGGATCCCTGGGCGAGGGCTTATGGACTTGGGCTTGGTGGTGATCGCCTACAAGGAGGGGGATCGGGAGAGCAAAGCCGCCTGTCAATTGTGTGCGGAGCAATTGCGTCGGCGCGGCGTTACGGTGCTGACCGCTCCCACCGGCTTGCACCACAACCCCTACCCGGTCTTTTTGGAGGCCACTTCGGATCCCATCGATCTGGTCGTGGTGCTGGGGGGAGATGGGTCGGTGTTGGCGGCAGCCCGCCACCTGGCCCCGCACGGGATCCCGATTTTGCCCATTCAGTCGGGGGGCAGGCTGGGGTTTTTGGCTCAATCAGAGCGGGTGCTGCATCAGGATCCCTGGGATCGCATCCAGGCGGGAGACTTTGTTCTGCAAGCCCGCATGATGTTGCAGGCCCAGATTTGGGAGCAAGCGCAATTGGGGCAGGGAGCTATCCCTGGGGAGGGCAAGCGGCAGGGCCGCCCGGTCAGCGAAGTCTACTACGCCCTCAACGAAATGTGCCTCAAGCCCATCAACCGGGAACGCCTGCCCGCCGCCATCATGGAAATCGAAGTCAATGGCGAGATTTTGGATCAGTACCACGGAGATGGCGTGCTGGTGGCCACGCCGACGGGATCCACCTGCTACACCTTGGCAGCCAACGGCCCCATCCTGGAACCTACCTTTGAGGCCATCATCATCACTCCCATTTGTCCCCTCAGCTTGTCCAGCCGGCCCATTGTTATCAGCGGCACGGCCACGGTGGAGATCTGGCCCCTTGCCGATCCGGAAGGGCTGACCCGCCTCTGGACTGATGGTGTCTTGGCTCAATCGGTCAACCCCGGCCAGTGGGTGCAAATTCAACGGGCTCCCCTGCCGGCCAAGCTGATGATCCTAGAAAAAGACCTCTCCTACTTCCGCACCTTGCGAGAAAAGCTGCAGTGGGCCGGCAGCCGCATCTACATCCCCACCACCAACCACCGCCCCGAGGGGGGATAAAGGGATCTTAAAGTTGGGGAGCTAGAGTAGCGGAGTTTAACTCCCCTGGAATCTTCTCCCATGAGCCTCAGACTGTACCTACTCAGACACGGGGAAACCCCCTACAGCCGTTCCGGTAGCTTTTGTGGCGCCCTCGATCCCGACCTCACCCCCGAAGGCCAGCAGATGGCAGAAGCTTTTGCCGCCGCCTATGCCGGGATCCCTTGGCAGGCCCTCTACGTCAGCCCGATGCGGCGCACCTTGGCTACTCTCAGGCCGCTGGCAGAGAAGACGGGGTTGGAGATGCAGATTCGAGAGGGCTTGAGGGAAATCCACTACGGTGAGTGGGAGGGCAAAACCCACGCCGAGGCCCGCGAAGCCCATCCCGAAACCTACTGGCGCTGGATGACCGAGCCGGCCTGGAACGCTCCTCCAGGCGGCGAAACCGCCGTGCAAATTGCCAACCGCGCCCTGCCGGTTGTGGCGGAGATCGAAGCAAAATGGTCGGATGGCAACGTCTTGATCGTCTCCCACAAGGCCACCATTCGGATTCTTCTCTGCAGCCTGCTGGGCATTGACCTGGGCCGCTACCGGGATCGTATCGAGGTTTTGGCTGCCTCGGTCAGCGTGGTCAAGTTCGACCGCTATGGGCCCCTGCTGGAAAGTTTGGGAGAACGCAGCTATTTGCCGCCTGATCTGCGGCAAAGGGCAGGCACCTAAAAGTTTAGAATTACTAGAATCTTTTGGGCTTTTTTTGAACAAGCGACCATGGGCAAAAAACTGGGCTTGGCACTGGGCAGTGGCGGAGCGAGGGGATGGGCCCATATTGGCGTGATCCGGGCGCTAGAACAGGCCGGGATCCCGATCGATTACATTGCCGGGACGAGCATCGGCGCCTTCGTCGGAGCCATTTACGCCGCAGGTGAACTGGATGAGCTAGAGGACTTTGTGCGGGAGCTCAACTGGAAGATGATCCTGTCTTTATTTGATGTAGTCTTTCCCACCTGTGGCCTTCTGGAGGGCAACAAAATCTACGAGCTACTGACGGAACATTTGCAAGAGCTGTGCATTGAAGAGGCCGGGATCCCTTTTTGTTGCGTGGCTACAGATTTGATTACAGGCCAAGAGGTGCTGTTGCGGTCCGGCAAAATGGCCGATGCGGTGCGGGCCAGCATCTCCATCCCCGGCATTTTCACTCCTTTTCAGCACGAAGGTCGCTACCTCAGCGATGGGGGCATTGTCAACCCGCTGCCGGTACGGGTGGTGCGGGAAATGGGCGCCGAGGTTGTCTTGGCGGTCAACCCCAACCACGTGGATCCTGCGGATGTGGAGCCGGAGGTAGAGGAAACGGAGGTAGAAGAAACTTTTCAAAGACGCCGGCGCTTCAATGTCGAAGGAGAGGTGATCGAGGAGGAAACCAGCTTCATCACCCGCATCCACAAACGGTACCAATCTCTACAACAAGCGATCCAGGAAAAAATTAGTCAATGGTTTCCAGACGAGCCTTCTGGCCCCAACATTTTTGACATTATCGGCAGAACTTTGAACATCATGGAGCAAATGGTAACCCACAGCATTTTGGCCGAACATCCACCGGACTTACTGTTACAACCTAAGCTCAGCCAATACAGCATCTTCGATTTCCACCAGGCAGATGCCATTATTCGAGAAGGCTATCGGCAAATGCGACGGGCCATTCCAGAATTGCGCCAAAAGCTGGAGCAGTGAACCAACACTTTTCCAGCGGTTCAACCTAAAGCTTTAAAGGGATCCGCGGCTCAAGCTTTACCAAACGCCTCTCGACGGATCCCGCTATCAAAACGGGTCTGAAGTTCACTCGATTGGGATAAATTGCAACAGCAATCCTGGGTGGATGAGATAGCCCGGGGCAGATTTTCCATCCTGGTCGGGATGGGCCAGCAGCACACAGCGATCGTGGGGGGTGAGGTTAAACCCAACAGAGGGATCAGGCTCTCTTTTCAGTTGAGAGTTGAGTTGGGGATCCCCGACAAACGTTAGTTGGGCCAACAGAGTTAACAGCCGGTCTTGGTGGGCCAGATCCGCCGCAAAAGCAGTCCGCTCCTGCAAGGTGGCCAGCGCCACAGGATAGCCTTCTCGAATCAAATAGGTGAGGATCCCGGCACAGCGCTCTACGGCTCGCTCCAGCTTGTTGCGATGGGCTTCAGGGCTTTCTCCCCGCGGCTGCCAGCGATTTTCAAAGCAGAGGACGATGGCCTGGGAACGGGGGCGCTCCAGCTCCCGCACAACCAGTTGATCCCGTTTGGCCGAGATCTTCCAGTGCACCGAGCGCACATCATCTTGGGGACGATAGGGCCGCAGGCTAAGGTAGTCCCCCTCCTGGCCGGCCTGAGGGCGCAACTGGCTACCACCGCTCAATTGTTCCCACAGCAACAGGTTTTGGACAGGGGCAGGCCGAGGAAACACAATCACCGTCTGCGGGTCCTCGATTTCCACTGCCTTGCGGAAGAGTTCAAAGGGAAAGCTGGTGGCAATCTCAAAACCCTGCAGCCGCCACACCCCTCGCCTTGAAAAGGTGTGTTGATAGAAAGTATCCAGCTTTGCGCCCGGATCCAGGCGCAAAACATAGCTGGAAGGCCAATCTGCCCGCTTCAGCCCCTCGATGCGTTCGCTCACCTGCAGCGAAAAACTGGGCAGGCGTCGCTTGCGATTGACCAGCGTCAGCCCCACCAAGACCGGCTGGCCGGCAAAGATGCGGCTGGGCAACTGCCGGCTCACCTCTAGATCTTTGAGGGTGAGGTCGGAGAGGAGGCCGCTGAGGAGAATGAGGCTGAGCAGCATCCCCAGCACCAGGTATAGGGGATTGTTGCCGGTGTTGAAGGCGGCAATACTCACCAAGAGGGTGATCCCAACAAACCGACCCCCGATGCGGGTAAAGCGGAAGCGGCGCAGAAAACGAACGCGCTGTTTCGATGGCAGCTTTGCAGAAACAGCTCCTGGTCGGGGAGACCATTGAAATAACGGAAATAGTTGAGGTAGTCTTCGGCTGAGCTTCAATAACACCTGAGCTCCCTCCTCAGTGTTCGGCGCCGCTAGGGTTCTTCTGACAAGATTTCGGCAATGGCTGCAGCCACCCGCTCCTGCTGCCGGAGAGTTAATTCAGGAAAACAGGGCAGGGACAACACTTGAGCGGCACAGAGTTCGGCATTGGGTAAATCCCCAGGTTTGTACCCCAACTTTTTGCGGTACACCGGCTGCAGATGCAGGGGGATGGGGTAGTAAACGCGGCTGGCAATGCCCCGCTCCTGCAACTGCCGTTGCACAGCATCGCGCCGCCGTGAGTCGGTTGGGTGGGAGCCAGGCACCCGCACCGTGTACTGGTGCCACACCGAGTTGCCCCCCACCGCCACCTGGGGCAGGATCAGGCCAGGGATCCCGTGCAACAGGCGGTGATAGGACTCGGCAATCCCCTGCCGCCGCCAGTTCCACTCCCGCAGGTGGGACAACTTAACCGACAGGATCACCGCCTGCAGCGCATCCAGACGGCTGTTGAGGCCAATATACTCGTGCTGGTATTGATGGGTCTGGCCGTGTTCTTTGAGGATGCGCACCTGGCGAGCCAAGTGGGCATCCCGGGTCACCACCGCCCCCCCATCCCCTGCTGCCCCCAAGTTCTTGGTGGGAAAAAAGCTGAAGCAGCCGAGATCGCCCCAGGTGCCCACCGGCCTGCCCCCCCAACAAGCTCCCACCGCCTGGGCGCAATCTTCTATCACCGCCAGCCCATGTCGGCGGGCAATGGCGACAATCTCGGTCAGGTTGGCCGCCTGACCGAACAGATGCACCACCACCACCGCCCTGGTGCAGGGGGAGATGCTCTTTTCCAGAAGCTGCGGATCCAGGTTGAAAGTACAGGGATCCACATCCACAAACACCGGACGCGCCCCCACCAAGTCGATGGCCTCGGCAGAGGCAAAAAAGCTAAAGGCAGTGGTGATGACCTCATCGCCCGCTTGGATGCCCAAAGCCCGCAGAGCCAGCACCAGAGCATCGGTGCCGGAATTGCAGCCGACAGTCTCCAGATCCCCGCCGCCCAAAAACTGGGAGAAGAGCTCCTCAAAGCGCCGCACCGCCCCGCCGCCGATGTACTGCCCCGAGGCCAGCAACGCTTCCACCTGGGGCAGCAGGTCGGCAGCCAGAGCGCGGTATTGCAACGTCAAATCCAGCAGCGGGATCGGCTCATCCATGGTGGGGGGGGGGTAGCGGCCACAGCCCATCATCGAGGATAAGAGCCGAGGAAGACAACGCTCTGGTTCAAAATGGGGCTTTTTGTAGCTTCGTTGCTGAGAAAGCTGCTGGGATCCCAGCCCCGCCCCGACTTGATCCCCATCTGAGCTAGAGTAAACGCGGGCCAGGGAACCGGTAGGCTGGATACAGCTATCGACAGGATGCTTTATGGAG